>DATCOK010000411.1:0-4174 GCA_036564765.1 Candidatus Acidiferrum sp.
ATCCAATGGCGGACGTTGTGCGCCACATCGGGCGCAGCCATACCCAGCGCTTCCCAGCTGATCATTCAGGAATCCCCGCCACATTCTCGCATGGGCCGGGAATCCTATCGCTGCGTTTTGCTGTATGCAACAAGGAGGGAACCTGCTTATTGGGTTCGCTATCTATGGGAGGGATTCGTTTCAAGAAAGAACGGAAGGCCGGCGCGCAGCTCGCCGCTAGCTGACCGCTTCCACGACCGCCGCCACTTGCTGGCTACGCAACAATGCCGCCACCAGCTCATACAAATCCGGACTGGTGCACACCTCGTAATACGGATGCGTCGACGGCGCCCCAATCTTCCCATCCGGCAACAACTGCCGCGCAAATCCCTTGCGCAGCACCAGCAACTCCACCGATTCGCCCATGGGCACTTCGCCAAAATACAGCGTCACCGCTTCCTTACCCCAAGGCATATCCAACTTCGTATCGATGGAATTCAGCGAAATCTCTTCCGACAGCTTGCTGAACCCCTCTTCATTCAGCTCGATGCCGTTCATGTTGTAGCGCACCAGAAATTCATCCAGCTCTTCGCTCGACGCGCCTTCCAAGGCCGTCAAAAACTGAAACAATGAAAAATCCGACTCCTGCCTGGTCAGCAGCCGCTTCGCCAGTTTCGCGCAACCCGACAACCGATCCGACAAATTCAGTGCCTTCGAAATCATGATGCGCGAATCCCCATCCGTCCAATACGTCGGCGCGGAACCCTGGTACGCCACGCCCACACCCAACTCCAGCGGCGGCAAATCATTCAGCGCCGCGCGATCGTTGTACGTGCTGCACACCGCCAGAATCTGCCGCGACAATATGCACGCCTTGGCCACGCACCGCGCATACGTTAGCGTCGCCTCCGTCTCAAAAATCGCCAGCACAATCGCGTCGCCCTCGATAAAAACCTTCTTCGCCGCGTAGCGGTCCAGAAGTTTTTTGACCGGCTCGTGCAGGTTCAAGCTGAAATGTGACGCCGGGCTCAACCCCCGCGACAAAAGGTCCTGCGTCATTTTCGTCGAACCCCGCACGTCCGCCTTGATAATCACGTGCGAAACCACGTTGTCCTGCTTCGGCTTGGCCTCTTCCTGCAGCACGCACTCGTACAACCGGTTGTTCAGCCGCGACAGCTCCCGCACCTGCTCCGTCGTCACCAGGTTGATGCGTTCCATGCACGTCGTCAGGTGCTCCGCATCGCGCAGATCTCGCCGCAACCGCAAAAAGTCCGCCGCAAATCTCAGCACCAGCCCGCGAATCTCTTCCCGCGAATACCGGTGAATCTTCTTCGACAAATCCTCGATCGGTTTCAGTGAGAGCTTCCGCGCCGGCACATGCTTCAAAACCTGCGCCACGCTCTTCAATTCATCCTTGGAAACCAGCGCCCTGCGTAGTTGCTGCAAGTGCACCGGCGGGCTGTACTCCGACGCCACCGCACGAATCTCGTAACTCGCCAGCACGTGCTCGAGCAGACCGCGTTCTTCGAGTTGCGCAATCAACTGTCCCAACAGCCGCTCGCGAGTCGCACCTTCCGTCTCGCCCGCGCCCGTGCTGTCAAACAATAACTTGGCGCACTCCAGATTGTTCAGATAATCGCCCAAATGGCTTTCGAATTTCTTGTTCCAGAAATCCAGCTTCTGCTTCGCCCCGTCGATCTTCGGCGCCAGCAGCTCCAGCCGCCCTTCCTGGTGCTTCAGCCGCGACTCCGCATCCGTCAACGCCGCCTTCAAATTCGCAGGATCCGCCGAACTCAGAAATTTCGTAATAAAACCGTCGCCGCGCCCCAGCTTCTTCCGCAGGGCATCGACCTGCCCCTCAAGATTCGCGATATCTTCCCGAGTCGCCCGCGCCTGCTCCAGCAGCCCTTCATACTCTTTCTTCGCCTCTGCATGCGCCGGATCCTGCTCAATCGCCAACCCCGCATTGCGCAAAATCTCCTGAAACAACGCGTCCATATTTTCAAAGCGGTCCACGTCCCGCGCATAATTTCCCAGCAGCACGTAGTGGTTTAGAAAGTGCACGTCATCTTTGCCGCCGTCCAAAAACACCAATCGATTTTTCAATAAATCGTAATAAGCCACATAGTCGTCGCCGAACAGCGCCCGCCGCGTCTTCGAAACCACGTGCTCTTCAGCATCCGCCAGAATCTGCGCCACCTGCTGCCCCACCGTGCGCACCACCGACCGCTTCACCGATTGCAACTCGGACAGCCGCGCCTTGATCGCGTGCGCCTGCTGGCTCCGTTCGAAATGCTCCCCGCGCTGCCGGATCCACTCCTTCACTTCCAGAATCACGTTCGCGAACTGGTTCCCAATCTCCGTGCTCAGAAATTTCAGGAGCGCCAGCCGGAACAGCAGGTCCATCTCAATGTTCTTGTGATATTTAGCCTGGGTCAGTCCGCTCTGCAGCAGCTCGATCAGCAGCTTGCGAAACGCCGGCCCATCCGGGCCGCGCGTAGCATGCAGCTCAATCCCGGGGAAATAAGCGGCCTTGGTGTTTTGGCGGATTAAATCGAACAGATAATCGCGCGCCCCTTGCACAAACTTGGGGCTTAGGAACACATCGTGGTGAATATTGTCGACCCCGATGGACAGCGTCCCCATCGGTATCGTCACGTTATAGCTCTTCAGCTCGGCGCGCGCCGCTTCTGCTGGACTGGGAATCAGCGTTAGGTTGGCCATGCATTCCACCAGAAGGGGTACGCTACCAGTTTAGCGTGGCGCCGCACACCGGCAACCCTCCGCGCTAGCCGCGTTGCCTGAGAGTTAGCGGCTTATTCGGCATCCGCGTCACCCAACACGGTCAGCCGCCGCCGGTCGCCCTCCAGGTGTTCCAGCCGGATCCGAATCTGCGGCCAAGGCGACCGCAGCGGAAATCGTTCCGCCCATTCCAGAATCGCCACGGCAGGTTTAGCAAAAACATCGTCCAGCCCCAGCGTCTCAAAATCATGCACGCTCTGAATCCGATAAAGATCCGCGTGATAAACCTTCGCGGCCGCGCCGTACACGTGCACCAGCGTAAACGTGGGACTGGTCACTTCATCTTCGCTCGCCGCTCCCAGCCCGCTGACAATCCCTTTCGTCAGGGTAGTCTTGCCGCTACCCAAATCCCCCATCAGCAGCACCAGCACCGGTGCCTTCAGCCGCGCCGAAAATTCTCTGCCCCACTCCGTGGTCTCCTCCGCGGAGTTCGTCACTACCTGCTCAACCAAGTTTCTGCAGCTCCCGCAAAAGTTTCGCCCGCGCCGCGGGAATCAGCGCGATCAAATCGTCCGCGATCAGCCCCGACGCATCGATCCCCTCAATCCCCAGGCCTGCTGCCAAGCCATGCAGATAAACCCCCAGCGTCAATACTCGCGCCCAATCATCCGTCTTGAACTGCCCCGTAAGCGCCGCCAGCAACCCGGTCAGCACATCGCCGGTGCCGCCCTTCGCCAGCCCTGCATTGCCCGTGGTGTTCACAAAAACGTTTCCATCGGGCGACGCAATAATCGTGTGAAAGCCCTTCAGAATCACATGTGCGTTGAAACTCTTCGCCGCTTCTCGCGCCGCTTTCAATCGATCGTTCTGCACTTCTTTAATCGAACAACCCAGCAACCGACCCATCTCTCCCGGATGCGGCGTCACCGCCAGAAATTTACTTTCGCGCTCGCGTAATTCTCCGGCGCGCTCAGCAAACGCGTTCAGTCCGTCCGCGTCCAAAATAATCGGCAGCTCCGTCCCTCGCACCATCGCGCGAATCGCCTGCTGCGTCTCATCCTCCATCCCCAGCCCAGGCCCGATCGCCAACACCGTCATCCCTTTTTCAATCTTCTTCCAATTGTCCTGCGCGGTATTCTTCAGTCCGATCGTGCCCGCCGGCGTCGCCTCCAGAGGTACGGTCATATATTCCGCCTGCCCACCAGCCACCACCGGGGAAACTTCCGCGGGAGTAGCCACCGTCACCAATCCGGCGCCCGCCCGCACCGCCATCCGCCCCGCCAATATCGCCGCGCCGCTTTTTCCCCGCGATCCGGCAACCAACAACACATGTCCAAACGTCCCTTTGTTCGAATCCGCCGGGCGCACCAACCGCAAACTGCTGAATTCCTGCGCGTTCGCCCATCGCACCGAATCACTTCCCTGCTGCTCAATCAGCTCCGCAGGGGAGCCA
>DATCOK010000412.1:0-1503 GCA_036564765.1 Candidatus Acidiferrum sp.
GGACTTCGGCACGGCGATTACCTTCGACGTGATTTCCGCACGCGGAGAATATCTGGGCGGAGTGATCGCGCCGGGAATCGGGATCACTTCGGAAGCGCTGTTCGCGCGCACCGCAAAATTACCGCGCGTGGAGATTAAAGATCCCGGCAAAGTAATCGGCACCAATACCGTAACGCACATTCAGGCCGGGCTTTACTACGGTGCGGTGGACATGGTCGACGGAATGCTGCGGCGGATAAAAGAAGAGTTGGGCACCGAAGCCACAGTGGTGGCCACCGGTGGACACGCCAAGCTAGTGGCGCGCGGGTCGAAATTTATTAAGTACACCGATGCGTTTCTGACACTGAAGGGCCTGCGGATTATCTGGGAGAAGAATCAGCCGGCTGAAGCGAGCCGGTCGCGCGGAGATGCGCAGCATTCGGACAATGACACAAAATCGTAATACGTGACCTTCGCTCAGGAACAAAAAAACACACACAAAAAGCCCTCGTGTGAACGCCGGATTTGTAACCCAGTTAAAAGAAAAATGCGAACACCCAGGTTTCCGAAGCGAACTGGGGCACCCAACTCCGGTCCCGTTGCTTCACGTTTTGATGTTGAACTGCTGAATCCTATTTAGGAGTGGGTGGGTAGCATGCGCATTACGTCGTTGTACATGACGTAGGCGAAGAGCACGAGCAGGAAGACGAAGCCGACCTGCACGAAGCGCTCTTTGAAGGCCATGCTGAGGTCGCGGCGCATGCTGCCTTCGATGGCGAGCAACAGAATGTTGCCACCATCGAGAATCGGAATCGGCAGAAGATTGAGAATGCCAAGGTTCACGCTGATGAGCACCATCAACGAGAGCACCGCTAGCGGACCTTTGCGCACCGCTTCACCGGCGGCCCGCGAGATGCCCACGGCGCCTTGCAGTTGCTTGACGCTGACGCGCCCGCTGAACAACTTGCCAACCACGCCCACGGTTTCGCCGATGCGCTCGCCGGTCAGGGCGAATGCATCATGGAGGCCTTCGCTGAAGCCCTCGCGACGATAGTGCGTTCCGTCGCGTACTGCCACGCCCACCTGATAAATTTTGTCGCCGGATTCGGTCAGTCCCTGCGCGGGCGTGACCTGCGTATGAATAGACTGGCCTTTGCGCAGCAAATCAAGCTGGACAGTCTTTCCTTCCGAGGCGCGCACGCGATCGACGAATTGTCCCCAATACTGAATCTTCTGGCCGTCCACGGCGGCGATAGAGTCGCCTTCCTTGAGGCCAGCGTGATCCGCCGGACTAGCCGGGGCCACTTCATCCAGCACCGGTTGCATGGGCGGGTAGCCGAGGACGCGGTCGACTGTGACAGCGTCGCTCAACGTGGTCTGCACGTTGCGGCGCACGCCGTTATTTTCCACTTCGGCGCGGATGGTGCCGCCGGGCGCAGTGTCTCGAAATATCTTCGCGGACTGTTCCCATGTGGGATTGGCGGTGCCGTTGAGCGAAAGAACTTTGTCGCCTGGGTGGAAGCT
>DATCOK010000413.1:0-1781 GCA_036564765.1 Candidatus Acidiferrum sp.
GGTATTTCATCTGGACGCTCGAAGCCATGGGCCTGGCTCATTCCGTAAAACGCCCGCGCGCGTCGTAGACTCCTGTGGTGTACCGAAGTCTCGTCGTAGAGTTATTTCTTAGCTTTTGACCTGTTCGACTTCAAATCTCAAACGTCGAACCTCGAGAACATGTACGCGCAAAAATTCAACGTGAATGTCGTGATTCGCGGCCAGGAAAAACCGTGCCCGCTCGAGTGGCTCGATCAATTCTGCATGCGCAATTTCACCAACGCCGCCGAATTCGACGACACTCTTCCCATCGCCGACGGCAAAATCGAATCCAGCTTCCGCCTCACCCCCGAACGCTTCGCCGCAGGCTTGGCCGCCTGGCTAACCCAACGCGGCAAAGGCGAAGGCCAACCCCTCGAAGTCCAAGTCACCGTGGACTCAGCCCCGGAAACGACTCCGCAAACGAAACCCTGATCGCGTTTTAATTATTGATGTGTCGCGTGCGAACGAGCTGATTTTCAATTGGTCTTGTCAATCCATTCAGCCGAACCACCCAAACTTGTCATTCCGACCGAAGCGAGCCGACGCTTTTTCATTTTCTTCGCGAAGCGAAGGTCGGCTCGCGAAGTGGAGGAACCTCTCTTCGATCTATCGCGCAAGCCGAGTGTAAAAACCCATCTACAATCCATCGCGCAAGCAAGCCACCCACCCAACTACTTCTCCGTGGCAGTCTCAGTTTTCCCCACCAACTCCCGAATCCTCGGCAACGCCTCCAGCGTCGCCGCCGCCCCCGCCGCCACCAGCTCCGGCGTCCGCGTAAAATCGTCCCACACAAACGTATGCATGTCCGGCTCAATAATCACGTCCGCCTGCTGTCGCCAGGCCAGATCCGAGTGCCGCTGAATAATATTAAATGACCGGCTCAACACATCCGTGAACGTCCGTGGCGGCGCCATGTTCGACGGCTCCAGGTACACCGCGATCACAATATCTACGCCCAGCAGCGCCACCCCTTCCACCGGCACCGGCGAAGTCAAAAATCCATCCACCAGCGTGCGCTCCTCGAATTGAATCGGCACAAACAGCCCTGGATACGCGCACGAGCCCCGCAGCGGCGGCAATATCGGCCCGCGTGTGTAATAAATCGTGATCCCCGCGTTGATGTCCGTAGCCGCAATCGCCAGCGGCGTCACCAAATCCTCAAAATTTTTCGCCGGGGTCAGCCGTGCCAGATAGGTTTCCAGCCGCTGATTCGTCGCCAGTCCCAGCCATGAAGGCGTCCACCGCCCAAAATCCGTGAAGCTCGTATGCGCCCCGATCCGCTCCATCTCTTCCAGCGGCGTTCCCGCGCAATACGCCGCCCCAATCAGCGCCCCCACGCTCGTTCCCGCCACCGCATCCACATGAATCCCTGCATCGCGCAACACCCGCAACACCCCGATGTGCGCAATCCCCCGCGCAAATCCGCCTGCCAGCGCCAGTCCCACCTTCGGCTGCGTCGGAACGTTGCGTACTCCGCCCACGGCAGACGAGACCTTGTCCCGCTCCTCCTGCCAGTGCCGCAGCACGCTCGAAATGACCGGTTCCGCCATACGCATTCAGTCTAGATGCCTCCAACGTTTGTGTCAGTTGGTTTGACCCGTGTATGTTGGTTTTGTAACCTGTCCGTTCGTACCAAGCCGCAAAAAAGGGCCTATGACGCGTCGTATCGAGAAAGCTGTGGTGTTGGGTGCCGGAACCATGGGCGCGCGTATCGCTGCCCATTTCGCCAATGCTGGCGTTCCAGTTCTCCTCCTCGATAT
>DATCOK010000414.1:0-3184 GCA_036564765.1 Candidatus Acidiferrum sp.
CATCCCGCAATCGCAAGGCGTAGCCACTTTTCCTGGTGGCCCGCCGACGCGCGCCTCCAACCGCCAACCCGTCCCTCGGCACAACGGACAATTTTCAATCGCCATTGAAACTTTCTTTAGTGAGGCTCGCCGATGAATTCGACACAGCCAGTACGCCTCGCACAGCATACGAGGGCGCAACCGTATCGGCAAGTTGCTGAGTCACGTCTGGATGATTGCGTGGATTATGGGGCTTGAAGTGAGCCTGCAGAAGCTGCAGGGTGCAGCGCCCGCTATGCGTCGCCCTAGTCAATGTCGGCAGTGGAACACTGCGTTTACCGCGTCAATACTCTCTCAAAAAATTCCAATGCGCGTGGATCCTGCGACTGGCCGAGCCAGAACATGGCCTGCTTTCGCACCGCCGGATTGTGATTGCTCTCCGCCACCTGAATCAGTTTTGGCACGCCTTCATCTTTCGGCAATTGGCTCAGCGCGAACACTGCCTTCTTTTTTACGTCCGTGTCCGGATCATTTTCGATCGCGCTATCGATCGCGCCTACCGCGCGCTTCCCAGCCTTCTGCGCCAGCCAGAAAATCGCCTGCCCGCGTACGTGCCCGTCCGTATCTTGGTGCGCCATGCGAATCATTTCATCGAGAGCCGCCGGCTCCTTGCTTACCGATAAAGCAAACGCTACGTGCGCGCGCACGTCCGTGGACGAATCGCTCTTCGCCATGCGCTGGAGCGCCAGAAATCCCTCTTTTCCGCGCGCTGCGCCCAGCCAGAAAGAAGCTTGCTTCCGCAACTCTTCCGGCTGCGAAGCCGCGGTAAATTCTTCCAGCGCCGCTTCCGCTTCGTGTCCATCGTGCAGCGCGATGGCTGTCAACGCTTCGTTGCTCGTCGAACGCCAGTCGTGCTCGCTCGAGTCTCCTTTGCGCACATACTCCGCTAACGCTGCCACGCTCTCTGCTTGCTTCACATCTGTCAGCCACACCAAGGGCATGCCGCCGGCGTCCAGCACGCAATCTTCGGAAGCCAGCCTGATGCGCGTTACATGATGATCCTGCAAGCGAAACAGCACCAGCAACGCGTTGCCGCCTTCGAGGTTCACCGTGCCCTTGTTCCCGTCGTGGCTCCCGCGAGCGCCGCTCCAATGGTCGCGTTCGGTCTCCAATTCACACCGCCCGCAGCCTTCGGCGCCGGAAACGTTGAAATTGCCGCAGCAGATGGTGCGCTCTCCGGCAACCACTTTCACCGCGTACCCTAACCACGTGGCACCCGCCCCGTTCTTTTGTATTTCGGCCAACGTCACCGAGAGAGTTCCCTTAACAGCTCGTGTCTCCATCTTGGCGTTTTCGATTCGCGGGGCGCTCGTTGCCGACGCGCTACCCTGTTTCGCCGGGCTCACGCTGACCGTCGCCGCCATCAAGAAAACGATCGCCGCCACAGGATGCTTTGAAATGTTCATGAAGGTTTTCATCGGGCCCGCCTATTTCAAAATTTCCATCATGTAGTCCGAAGCTTCCTTCGAATGCATCAGCGCCAGTTTCTCCACCGCCGCCTTCTTCAGCCCTGGATCCTTTTCGCTGCGCGCCACCGTCACTATGGCGTGCGCATTCCCCTGGATGAAGAACGCGTCCAGCACTTCTCTCCGTACTTCGCGATCCGTTTCCTTCGCATAAATCGCCGTCAAGGCCTTCGTGGAGTCATCCGATTGCATCAATCCCAGGTTGCGGATTGCCGCGCGACGCAACTCCGGGTCCTTTTCGTCATTTGCCGCGGCCAGCACTTTGGTTGCGTCGCCCGCAACGAAAAATGCCTGCAGCAGTTGGCGCTTGATCTCCGGCGATGTCTCCGTCTTGTACAGCTGCTCCAGTTCAGTCTCTCCGTGCACCAGCCCCAGTTGCCGGATGGCCTCCGCGCGCAGCGACGGATCTTTTTCGCTCTTGGCCGCCGCGAACAACCGCTGCTTGTCCCCGCCGATCATGTAGCTCCGCAGGATCGAGCGTTTCAACGAAGCGTCCCCAGTCGACGCATAAATCTCGGCCATGACTTTGCGCGATTCGGCGCCGCCGAAGATCGCCAGGTACTCGACCGCTTTTTTCTGCAGCTCCGGATTGCCCTGTCCGCGCGCAATCCGCCCGATCACTTCCCGGCCTTGCGGCGAGCCGCTCTGCGCCAGCACGAAAAGCGCTTTGGATTTTTCCCGAGGCGTCGCCGGTCCTTGCAGGACTTTCTCTAGCAGCGGCATGGCTCGCTCCGGATCGCTGTTCATTAGGCTTTGAATCGCCAACATGCGCAGCTCTTCGTCGCTCTGCGCTTCCGGCCGCGCCGGCTGCCCGCTGTTCTGCCGTACTTCGATTTCCAGCGCGCTCGCGTCTTTCTGCCAGCGGCTCTGCGGAAAGCGCCTCTTCAAATCCGCGATGGCCGCCAGCGCTTCCGGGCGCCGGCCCAGCCGCTGCTCCGCGTATGCCTTCCAATACAGCGCCGCATCCGCCTGCGCCCCAGCGGTCTTCGCCAATTCCGAAAATTTATCGCGCGCCTCGTCGTACTTCTCTTCATCCAACGCCTCGCGCCCGTCGTCGTACAACTCTTCCAGCCGGTCGACGCGCTCCTGGGCTTGGTCGCGTTTTTCCTGCTCACGGTCGCGTTGCTCCTCCTCGCGCTCCCGCTTCTCTTGTTCGCGGTCGCGCTGTTCCTGCTCGCGATCGCTTTGCGAGTCGCCATCGTCGTCACGTTCCACAAATGGTGTGCCCCCATCGGGCGATTGTGGCGACGCCATCCAGGCTGGCCGCGCCTTCGCCGGCCCGGTCACGGTCAGTAAGGCAAACGCTCCAGCCAGCAAGAATGTTCCAGTTCTCGACATCTTCGCTTTACTCATGCCTGATGGTTCCTTTCAACTTGCACAGAGCCGCTTTGCGCCGGCGCTGTTTTTCCTGGTTTGTCCCGCTGCTGCAATTTCTTGGTCAGTACCCGCACTTTGAACAGCAATCCATCGTCGTCGATGCGCTCGCGAATCGACTTGAACTGCGCGGGCGTCACCGTCTGTGGGCTATGCACTACGTCCAGCAACACGCGCTCCAGTTCATCCAGCACATTGGCCAAGCCGGTGTCGCCCTCCTGCACCGCGGTCTGCCGGTACAAGCGGTTCTCGTCCAACAAATCTTCGGCGCGATGCTGCTGTGAGGAAAGGTTCACCTGTTTCAC
>DATCOK010000415.1:0-7275 GCA_036564765.1 Candidatus Acidiferrum sp.
ACTCCGCTCGCCGCGGAAAGAATCATCCACCCGCTGTAGATAATCTGGAACACGTGCATCAGCGAATAGGGGTTCGGGACGCGCGTCAACAACGCCCCGAACATCACCGTCGCGGTGCCCGCGAAGCTCAACATCCAGATCGCCACGATCAGCCGGAAAACGCCAAAAATAATCCAGCCCGCGGCCAAAGGCACGCTTTTGTTCACGGCGCGTTCAGTGCCATCCACTGACATGGGATCCTCCGCGTAGCCGGTGCAGTTCCGCCCAAATGAGGCGCTACCTTATAAAAGGCGGCGAACAAACACAAGTACAACGGCGAAATAATCCGGGGAAAAACCAGTTTGATCGGATTTCACTGCTCGGAGGTTAGTTGGTCGAAGGTTTGACCGAAGGAAAAGAGGAAAGACGTCCCAGCCCGGTTGCTCCGATTTCTCGAAGCGTTTCGTCTATCCCCTTCTCCCTCGACTTGGCGGATGTCAATAACCGCACGCGAATACTCGCAAATATTACGAAGGGAAACTATACGGGGAATCCTGTAAATTTCCTTAGAGGTTCCTGCAATTTGGGGTGGAACCTTACCAAGGCCTACGGCGCCTGCCGGATCCACCACAGCACCTTGCCGACGATGCGCCAGTTGCGGTTCTTGCCCAGCTTGACCGCCTCATAATCGCGATTTTCCGATTCCAGCAGTTGCACTCCATTCACCAGTAGAAAACGCGACAGTGTCAGGCCGTTTTCCCGCTGCCACGTAACTACGATCTTGCCGCTCAACTCCGCAGGATCGGTAACAGAACGATCCACCGCAACAATGTCGTTATCCCCGATGATCGGGCTCATCGAATCCCCGCGCACCCGCAAACAAGTCGTCTCCGCGGGGTGTGGGCACCACATCGCTGGCGCTGCGATGACCTCCTGCGCAGGCAACTCCTCGAGGTCGGCGAAAACATCCCCCTTGCCGCCATGGGTGGCCGCGTGCGCAGCCAAAACTGGAATGGCCACCAGGCGGGTTTTGCCGCCGTGCGCCGAATCTTTTTTGTGGCTTCCAGCCATCACAATTTCAAAGTCTGGGAAGTCCGCCTTGCGTAGTACCCCCTTGTCTTGAGGCAGCATGCGCGAAAGATCGGAAGCCTTGATGCCGGCGCGCTCCCAGAACCACGAAGATTCCGGCTCCCCAACCAGGTTGCCGACCTGGATGTAAGCTTGTGCAGGGG
The DNA here is from genome assembly GCA_036564765.1 of Candidatus Acidiferrum sp. Classification (GTDB taxonomy): domain Bacteria; phylum Acidobacteriota; class Terriglobia; order Acidiferrales; family UBA7541; genus Acidiferrum. The sequence goes on from DATCOK010000415.1 coordinate 1,212, forward strand.
GTTCGTGCGTGCCGCGTTCCCAGCGCGACAGGGCCATCGCCGAATAGTGCAGCCGCGAAGCAAATGCCGATTGCGTCAGCCCCATGCTGCGCCGCAATTTCAAAATCTTGCGGGCCCATTCCGGTTGCATGGCCTTGCGTGCTTTCATCGCCTTGGGCTTTGCCTGCATCAATCGACTACCATTCGTGTTAGTCTTACTCCAGAGGGTCTGCTGCGCAATAGGAGAGAAATATCGTCATGAATGGTGACTACAGGGATGGTAACATGAGTGCTATACCATCCGTCTCTCTTTTTCGCGGAATCTACAATCGCGTCGCCAAACGCTTGGGTGTGGATCCTTCGTACGTAAGTCGCGTCGCCCGCGGAGAAAGAAAATCAGCAGCGGTCGAACAAGCCCTCGCCGAAGAAGTGCGTCTCATCCGCGATCATCTCAACAATCACCAGAGTACGCACGGCGCGGACGGCCACGGTGTCGATGGGCACGGTGTCGATGTCCACCGTGTTGACGGGCACGGTGTTGACGGAGGGCTCCTGCACGGCGCTCAAATCGATCCCACCCACCTCGATGGCGCAAGTCGCGGTGCCGCACGAAAAACTAAGTTTCCTCAAAGTTCCCGCGCGCGCAAGTCCACCAATTCTTAATCAGCGGCGATTGCGCCGAAGCAGACAAGCAAGGACCTCCATCATCGAGGGAAGATTCAAAACCTCATATTTTACGGAGTGATCACAACAGATTCTTAGCTTTTCTCGAAAACTATCCGGTCAAGCGATCCGGATCTTTCTGCGCATCCTGTATCCAGGCCTTTAGAACTTCCAGATATTGCGGCTCGGTTTCGAGAAATTCGACGCCCGCTCCAAAATTCGGCTGAGCGTAAACCACGCGCGCTTTACTGATGAACTGCGCGTCTCCCGCGGAAATCTTGACCAGCGCCAGCGTGCCGGTGGGAAAGGGATTCAGCATGTCCAGGTAGCATCCCGTCATGCTCAGTTCACTCACGCGTGTGGCGATGCGCGTGTCGGTGCGTGCCTCCAGCAATTCCGCGCTGGCGATAAAAGCATAACGCGGCCCCCGCCGTCGTTGATCGGTCATGTCCCGTCCCCAAGAATGAATACCGCTGAAAAAACTTTTTACTGCCCGTCGGGCTCCGGTGCCGCGTGGCGATTGTCCAGATGGATCCGCGAAAGGAAGGTATGCGGCCCGCGATAGAGAAACTCGATCGCCACATTTCCAGCCGCGAGCGCCAGCAAACTGTAATTGCCCATGCGGAACGCGTCTTTCGCGTTGTACCGTTCCGGAAACCACGTGTGCGTCGCCGTCATCGTGCCAACGTATGGCGCTACCAGCGCCGGTACGGAAAAAATATAGTGACCTTCATCGCCATGCCGCGCGGTTAACGTGGAAACCAGTGCATGCCCCAATCGTGGAAAAAAGCCGGTGCACTGGCAGCGGTAATACAGCGTGTCCTGGTGCAACACTTCCGACAACGCGTACCGCGTCGTGGTGGAAATCATATTGATTCCATAATTCGATCCCACGCGCTTGCCGAACGCTTCCGCTCCGCCACCCCATTCTGGCGGGGTGTTATCTGCTTGATTGATGCCCGCGATGATGGCCGCGCCCGCGATCGGATAGGGTCCAAACCCATCAAAGAAATAATTCTCCAGCTTGGTCTTCTCCGTCGGCCGCTCGTACACGATTCGTTTTTGGCCCTTGGTGTTGGCTTGGTACGCTTTGTCGCGTTGCTCGCTGCGCTCTTTCTTGCTGTCTGCTGTACCCGCGCCGGCCGGCTCCTGCCCACTCAATCTCCCGGGGAATCCAAAACTCGCGCCGATGACACCCGCTGCCAGCAGAACCGTTGCGATTTTCACGCGCATCCCTCCTCATCCCGGGCTTTCATGGGCCAAACCTGTCTTCTGCGCCTCGGGCCTGCATATCCTATCAGGTAGTAGTACTAGGCGCTGCAAAGAACACGGAAAGCTTGGCAAAGTGGTCATATCGGGTCGGCCCTGCGCCTCCCCTTGCGCTAAGAGTACTAGCCTGGGCGGGCATTGCGCACCGCGGCGCGTGGTGACAGAATCCGTAACCAGGGTCGAAACTCTGGAAACAACTTCCGATTTGCGGTGTCTAATTCTATGTAGCGGTACCGGAGCGGCATGTCTTCGCTGACTCCCGGACCGCGACCCGCTGCTCATTATTACGAGGAGCCAAGCTCGACTCCGTCCTTCGAGCCGGAAGAGGTAAGCGTGTCCGATTTCGCCACTGCGCTTCCATGGGGCCGCGATGAGTCCGTGCTGCTCACCGAGCTGCAGGCCGGTTCGGAGACCGCCTTCGACTGGCTGGTGACCTACTACCACGCCCCGGTGTACAACGTCATCCTTGGAATTCTCGGCGATCCTTCCGACGCCGCCGACGGCACCCAGGAAGTTTTTCTCAAAGCCTTTCGCGGCGTTCGCGGATTCCGCCACGGCAGCTCGCTGAAAACCTGGCTTTACCGCATCGCCGTTCGCGAAGCCTTGAATCACAAACGCTGGTTCAAGCGCCATCTCCAAAAAAATATCTCCATCGACGCCGAACCGGAAGACGGCCACGCGCAGCTGGAGATCGAAGATCTCTGCGCCACACCGTTCGAACAGCTGGCGGCGCAGGAGACACAGCAGGCGGTGCAAGCTGCCCTGCAGCAGGTTCCCAACGTTTTTCGCATCGCGGTCATTCTTCGTGATCTCGAAGGTTTCAGCTACGAAGAAGTCGCCGAGATCCTCGAATGCAGCATTGGAACCGTGAAGTCGCGCATCTTGCGCGGGCGTCGTGCCCTGAAAGAAATTCTCGAGCCGCTGCTGTCCGACTATCACGCCGCCGCGAGCGTCGAAAAACGCTCGGCGCCTGCGTTTCAGAGTCCTGCGGCTTGGTCCAACGCTTCGCTGGTTCGCTCAATTTCTACCGGCGTCATCGGGGAGGTTTCCGATGAACTGTAACCTCGTGCGCACCAAGCTGGCCGGTTATCTGGACGGCGGTATCACCGGTACCGACCGCGTTGCCGAACGTGCCAAGGTCCGCGAGCATCTCGATTCCTGTGTCCATTGCCGCGAGGAACTGCAACGCTTCCGCAAACTCGGCACTCTGCTTTCGCATTTGCCCAAGCGTTTGCCGCCGCCCGATCTGGCGGTGCGCATCAAGGTGGCGGCCGCACAGGCTCAAGCTTCGCAGGGCTGGCGCGCACGGGCGCTACAAATTCGCAATCGTGTCGAGATTCTTCTCGATAACGTGGCGCGTCCGCTTACATTGCCCGCTACCGGCGGATTCGTTTCCGCCATCCTGGTTTTCGTCCTGGTGTCTCAGATGCTCGCGCCCGGAATCACTGTCCGCGCGGTAGAAAACGATGTGCCCATCAACCTCATGCGCCCCGCGGAGTTGCTCTCCCTGTCCGAATATCCTCCGTCATGGGCTCCGGAACACGATATGGAGCTGGCCTTGCCGCACGGATTGCTCGTGGATGTCACGGTCGATGCCCAGGGCGGCATGACCGGCTATCAGATTCTTTCTGGTCCCCGCAGCACCGACATGCAGCATCAACTCGATCAATTGCTGATGTTCTCGCGTTTCAGCCCCATGCTCAGCTTCGGTCGCCCCACCGCCGGCGGCCATGTAATTCTCAGCTTCAGCGCCGTCCACGTTCGCGGCTAAATTCCTACCACCCGCTTCGGTCCCAAAATTCTCCATAACTGATTGACCATGAAAGGGTTACTTGTACCTGACCGTCTGCCACTTTTTTACTGCTCAGGCGGTCAGCTTACGCTCCGTTCGCACCTGCCCCTTGCCTTTCTCCGTAATTACGGCTCCTCCGCGTTCAATGGATGCAGGAGCTTTCCAATGTCAATCGCATCGGTAGTCTCCGCCCCCAAAACCCGCGGCACCGTTTCATTGTTGTTTCGAATCATGGGCCTGACCTTTATCACCCTGCTCGTCAGTGGCTATGCTGCGCACGCGCAATCCGAAGTCACCAGCGCGGAGCGCATCCTCTTTGACAATCTTAACCACGAGCGTAAGGCGCAAGGCCTTCTCGCGCTTCAGTGGGACGAGGCCTTGGCCGCCGCCGCCCGCGCGCACGCCACTCAAATGGCCCAACGTAAACAGCTCTCCCATCAACTTCCCGGCGAGCCTCCGGTACAAATTCGCGCCACGCAAACCGGTGCGCGCTTCAGTGAAATCGCCGAAAACATCGCCGTCGCTCCGACACCGGCCATCATCCACGCTGCCTGGATGCAGTCCCCGCACCACCGCGAAAATATTCTTGATCCGGAACTAACCGTGGTCGGCATCGCCGTGGTCAAAGGCAGCGACGGTCTCTACGCCGTACAGGATTTTTCTCAAGCGGTCGCTAATCTCGATTTTGATCAGCAGGAACAGACCATCATCGCCAATATCAAAGCCCATGGCTTTGCAGTCACGAAAGCCACCCACGACGCCCGCAGAACCTGCGACATGGACCGCGGCTACGCCGGAACGCGCCCCATTTCCGTCGTTCGTTTCGAAGCCGCGGATTTGAGCAAACTTCCCTCCGACCTGGAGCAAAAACTGCGCAGCGGCAAAGTTCATTCCGCGGCCGTAGGTGCCTGTCAGGGCGGGGAATCCGCGGGCTTCACGCGTTTCCGCATCGCCGTAGTGCTCTATTGATGAGATTTGCTGAGGTCTAAGGATCGCAATGCCGCGAAACACTCCGCATCCAATTTCAGCGGAACGTCCTTGGCCATAGTCTGAAATACTTCGCTTCTGCCGAGTTCTCCGCGATAGGGCCGCTTCGAAGACAGGGCATCGTAAACATCCGCCACCGCGATAGCCCGCGCCGCCATCGGAATCTGTTCCGCGATCAGATTACGAAAATATCCCGAGCCGTCCAGCCGTTCGTGATGCGAACTGGCCACGAACGCCAGATGCTGGAAGCCTTTGATCCGCTTCAGAATTCGCTGGGTGTAGCTGGGATGCAGCCGCACTGTCTCCCACTCCGTCGCCGTCAACTTGCCAGGCTTATCCAAAATGTTATTCGGCACGCTGAGCTTTCCAATGTCGTGCAGCAGCGCCGCGCGCCGCAGCAGTGGGAGTTGCTCCTCAGGCAGCGCCAATCTCTGGCAGATCGCCACCGCCACACTCGTCACGCCTCGCGAGTGAGCATGCGTATAAGGAGATTTAATATCGATGACGCTGGCAAACGCTTCACACACGTCGTCCAGCCGGCTTTCCTCCACATGCATGCAGGTGCTGGCCGGCTCGAGCTTCACAACCTCATCGCGCACTCGATCATCTTCGAAATTCTTCCACAACGCCTGCTCGCGCTCGAGTGCCTTCGCCGCCTTCACCAGTTCCGGATCGAACCACGTTCCGCTACGATCCCGTAATACCGCGAACGCATCCGCCACCCCGTTCAGCGTCGCGAAAACTTCCAGCGTTTGGCACAAATTCATGATCCGCGAACTCAGCGGAATGTCCGTGCCCTTCAGGCCGGCGGGAAAGCCTTTGCCGTTCCAGTGCTCGTCCAGACTGAAGATCGCCTGCGGAATGGCGTCGGAGAATCCCATCCGGCGTGCAATTTGTGCTCCGCGATCGCACCGCAACGAAATCAACTCTCGCGCCTGAATGCCGCGGCTGGTGGCTGCGCTGGCAATCGCAAACGCTCGCTCGAGCCTCGAACGTCCCGGCATTACGTTGCGCGTCAGGTATTCGAGACCTTCAAAACTGGTGCGCGTCCAGTCGGTCGCCTTGGCTTCCTGTTTGGCTTTCCGCTCGTCGCCGCCCAGCAAGTCGTACATGCGCGCCGCATTGCTGCTGCATCCCGCGTCCTTCAAGAGCGTCGCATAGTAGAGTTCGGATTTTTGTTCGGTCGTAAGCTGGAGGATCTCCGCCAAGCGCATGCTCAACAGGCAGCATTTCACTGCATGCCCCATGGGCTGCCCTTCGGTGAGGTCCAGCGCATACGACAACCCGGAAATCAGATCTGCCAGACGCAGTTGCGTCATTGACGACACGGGTGGCGGCGCGGTGGTCAGCATGGGAACAGTCTCAGTATAGGAG
>DATCOK010000416.1:0-4986 GCA_036564765.1 Candidatus Acidiferrum sp.
GCAGGAGCCTGTCGGATAGACGATGCCTTCAGCGAGGGTGGTGGGAGTGCCGCCCTCGAGCGAAACTTTTTTCAGCTTGCTCCCTGAAAAAAAAGCCAGGGAGCGGCCATCGGGGGAAAACATGGGCTCGGCGCTCCCCTCGGTACCGGCGATGGCGGTGAGCGCGGCGGAGTTGAGTTCGCGAAGATACAGACGGCGGCCGTCGGAATTGCCGGCGACGATGGCAATGCGCATTCCATCTGGCGAGATGGCGAGATTCCGGGGGCTAAGCGATTCGAGAGAAGTGCCGGTGGGCGGAGCAATCATGAAATGCATGGGAGTGACGCCACGGGCGGCCTCGTGTCGAAGAAAGTTCGCGAGTAAGTATCCTGCGGCCACCAGTAGAAGGGCTAGGGCGGCGCCGGCAACTATTTTCAGCGTGGGATTTTCTGAGGATATCGCTTGGGCGGTGCGCGGTGGGGCGATAGGTGGAAGAAAACCGCCGCTGATGGAGGAGTTGCCGCGGCCTGAAGTTGCGTTTTCGATGGCGATGCGGGCTTCGCCGATGGATTGCAGGCGCTGGCGCGGATCCTTGTCGAGGCAGCGGCGCATGAGTTGCTGAATGGCGGACGGAACGTTCGAAGGAACGAGCGACCATTCGGGTTCGCCGCGAATGACCGCGGCGAGAGTATCGGAGACGGTGTCACCGTGGAAGGCGACTTTGCCGGTGAGCATTTCGAACATGACGGCGCCAAAGGACCAAACATCGGCGCGACGGTCAACAGTTTTTCCGCGGGCTTGCTCCGGCGGCATGTAGGCAGCAGTGCCAAGAATCAGTCCAGCCTTGGTGGCGGCGGCAGTGAGCGTCGGCGAATTGGAGATTTCACCGGAACTGATATCGTCGGAGAGCGCTTTGGCGAGGCCGAAGTCCAAAACTTTAACGGTGCCATCGGGCTTGATTTTTATATTGGCGGGCTTCAGGTCGCGATGAATGATTCCGCGGTCGTGGGCATATTCGAGGGCCTCGGTGATCTGGCGCATGATGGGCAGCGCGTCTTCGATCGGCAGGGGGCCCTGCTTGATGCGATCGGCGAGCGTGGGGCCTTCGACAAGTTCCATCACCAGCGCGAGCATGGTGGGCGATTCTTCGAAACCGTAAATGCTGGCGATGTTGGGGTGATTCAGCGCGGCGAGAAATTGCGCTTCGCGCGCGAAACGCGCCATGCGATGTTGATCGCCCGCGGTGGCTTCGGGAATTACCTTGATGGCTACCTCGCGGCGCAGGCGTGAATCCGTGGCGCGATAGACCTCGCCCATGCCACCGACACCGAGAGGGGACAGGATCTGATAAGGACCGATGGATGAGCCGGAAGTTAGAGGCATTGCCGGTGGATTATACTTCGCTTCGCAAATACCGGGAGCGCGATTCATGAAGAAAATTTGTGTTAGATGCTTGTGATACGCTCGGCCGGATTAGGGAGGATTTTTTCATGAGAGGGATTTTTGGGGCGGTAAGCATTGCGATGCTACTCGGAGCTATGGGGTCAGGTGGCTGGGCACAGGCACCGAGCAGAACGGCGGCGACGACAGCGCGGGCGAAAAAAATTGTGGTGCGCGCGGGGCATTTAATTGACGGAAAGAGCGACAAGGTTATCGAGAACGCTGTGATAGTGATCGAGGGCGATTCGATCGTGTCGGTTACGTCCGGGGGACAGACGCCCGCGGGAGCGGAAGTGGTGGATTTGTCGCCGTACACGGTGTTGCCGGGATTCATGGATACGCACACGCACGTGTTGTTGAACGGCGACATCACCGCGGAAGACTACGACGTGCAGTTGCTGAAGGAATCGATTCCGTATCGCGCGATTCTGGGCGCGCGCAACGCGCAGATTGCGTTGGAGCATGGCTTCACCACCATTCGCGACCTTGAAACGGAAGGGGCGATGTACGCGGACGTGGACGTGAAGATGGCGATTGCCAACGGGGAAGTGCCGGGGCCGCGGATGCAGGTGGCCACGCGGGCGATGACGCCGACGGGCATGTATCCGCTGCTGGGGTACTCTTGGGAGTTGAAAGTGCCCACGGGCGTGCAGTATGTCGATGGCGTGGATGGGGCGCGCAAGGCGGTGCGCGAGCAGGTGATGTACGGCGCGGACTGGATTAAATATTATTCGGACCGCAAATATCATTTCGAAGCGGATGGCGTGCTGCACAGCATGGTGAACTTCACGGATGAAGAGGCGAAAGCGATTGTGGACGAGGCTCACCGGTTGGGTAAGCGCGTGGCGGCGCACGCGATCGGGTCGGATGGTGTGGCGGCGGCATTGCGCGCGGGAGTGGATACGATTGAGCACGGCGACGGATTGACGGATGCGCTCCTGGATGAGATGGCGAAGAAGGGCACGTATTGGGTGCCGACGATTACGGTGGGCGCGTACGTGGCGCCGGGGCGGGGCGGGAACTGGACGAAGATGGTGGATGCAGAGCGCGGCGCGTTTCAGAAGGCGCTGAAGAAAAATGTGAAGATTGTTTTTGGCACGGATGCGGGCGGATTTGACTGGAAGGATTTGAACCAGGCGAAGGAGTTTGAATACTACGTACGGTATGGAATGACGCCGATGGAGGCGATTCGCTCGGCGACATCGGGGGCGGCGGAGTTATTGGGATGGAAAGACAAGGTGGGGACGGTGGAGGCGGGGAAGTGGGCGGACCTGGTGGCGGTGAGTGGCGATCCGCTGAAGGACATTTCAGAATTGTCGCGGGTGAAGTTTGTGATGAAGGGCGGGGTGGTTTACAAGAGCGAGGGGCGCTAGCGAAGGTTGACGGAGTGATAGATCTGATTCGTAAGTGCCAAGTTCATAGCGAGGTACGCGATAGATCCAAGATAGATTTCTCGACTGCGCAAGCCGACTCGCTCGCGAAGCGAACGAGGGGAATCTGCGTCGGCTCACTCCGCTCGGAATGACAGGCCGGGGCTGTTTGTTGTGAGTATTACCAAGATCAGGCAAGGGCCTGATCCCCTCGGATTTAGCGACATACATATTTGTAGCTTCGGGTGAGTGCCGCCAGATCAGTGAGATCCACCTGGCTGGGCTCCAAAACGTTTGACTCCCTAATAACGCCTGCGACCTACAATATCCGCGGCGCTCATTCGTCTACAACAGTAGATGAGAGTTGCAGCTAGCCGGGAACGGATGGCACTCGAACAGGACCAGCGGATTTCCGAAGCGGTCAAACGGGAGCAGTCCCGGCTGCGCAACTTCATTCGCCGACGTGTGCCTGACCCGCGGGATGCCGAGGACATTCTGCAGGATGTTTTTTACAAACTGGTGGAAGCGAACCGCCTGCTGATGCCCATCGAACACGTGACGGGCTGGCTGTTCCAGGTGGCGCGCAATCGCATCACCGATCTTTTCCGCAAGAGGAAGACGGAGAGCTTTGGCGAGAGCAGAGTGACGGACGAAAACGACGAGTTGTTGCCGTTAGAAGAGTTGCTGCCTTCGCCGGATGCAGGGCCGGAGGCGCTGTACGCGCGCAATTTGCTGCTGGATGAACTGGAGTTGGCGATCGACGAATTGCCGGCGGAGCAGCGGAAAGTGTTTGTGGCGCACGAGCTAGAAGAGCGCAGCTTTGCAGAGATGAACGCGCAGACGGGCTTGAGCGTGAACACGCTGCTTTCGCGGAAGCGCTATGCAGTGCTGCACCTTCTCGAGCGATTGCAAGGGATTTACGCAGAACTTACGAAGGGAAGGGACTGAACATGAGAAGGAAATGGATTTTTCTGGTGCCACTGATTCCGGTGTTTATTGCGCTGGTTATCTTCATTGGCGGCGAACTGGTGATGCATTTGTGGAATTGGCTGACGCCAACGTTATTTGGTTGGAGACCGATCAGTTTTTGGCAAGCGTTTGGAATCCTGGCGCTTTGCAGGATCCTTTTTGGAGGATTTGGGCGGCATAATTCCGGTCGCTTCAATTGGCGTAGGCGCATGGAAGAGCGGCGTAGAAATATGACGCCAGAAGAGCGGGAACGATTCCGGCAAGGGATGCGCGAACGTTGTGGATTTGGGCCATCTCCTAGCGCGACGAGTGGCGCCGGCGAGGGCAAAGGGTAGCGGAGATGGGGAGTTTTGCCAAAATCAGTTGACCTCCGCCGAGAATCAGAAAAAGGCTGCGCCGCCGTCTACGTTGATGGATTGGCCGGTCATCGCGCTGGAGGCATTGGAGCAGAGAAATAGGGCGGCGTGGGCGATTTCATCGGCCGTTTGGCCACGGCCTTGAAGGATGGATTGCAGAAATCCAGCGAGTTGTTCTTCGGAGCTCACACCGATTTTTTTCGCCAGCGCGGCGCCCAAATCCTGGGACATTTCTGTTTCGGTGACGGGGCCGGGGCAGATGGCGTTGACGCGCACGCCTTTGCGGGCGGCTTCAGCGGCGGTGACGCGGGTGAGGCCGAGCATGCCGGCTTTGGCGGCGGCGTAGGCGGAGCCCCAGGAGAATGCGGACTTGGCGGAGAGGCTGGAAATGTTGAGGATGACGCCGCGTTCATGCGCATACATTTCCGGAAGTACCAGTTGCGTGAGCAGAAATGCGGCGCGCAGATGCACTGCGAGGACGTTGTCGAATTCGGCGAGGGGATATTCCTCGACGGGCACAACCGGGCCGTAGTGGCCGGCATTATTCACAAGAATAGAGATTGGTCCGAATTTCTCGCGCGCGGTGTCGACGACGCGGCGGCAGTCGTCTTCGCGAGTGAGATCCGCCTTGAGGAAGGCGGATTGGGCGCCGGCATCTTGAATTTCCTTGGCGGTTGCCGCGAGTTGCTCGTGGGTGCGCGCGGTTAGAAATACCGCGGCGCCTTCCCTGGCGAAGAGGCGGGCGATGGCTCGGCCGATACCGCGTCCGGAGCCGGTGATGAGCGCGACGTGATTGGCGAGTTGCATAGGTCAGACGAGGATAGAAGCGGGCGAGGCGCGGCGCAAGTCGCGCAGGTTTACCAAAAAAAGCC
>DATCOK010000417.1:0-3283 GCA_036564765.1 Candidatus Acidiferrum sp.
AAGCAGAGCGGAGCCGCGGAGATCGAGGCGTGGGGCACGGGCAACGCCACGCGGGAATTCCTTTATGTGGAAGACGCGGCGGAAGGTATTGTGACCGCCGCGGAGAAATACGCTAAGCCGGAACTGGTGAATCTGGGATCCGGTGAAGAGATCAGCGTGCGTGACCTGCTGGAGATGATTCGCTCGCTGGTGGGAGCTTCCGCGAGAGTACGGTGGAACCCCGCAAAGCCCGACGGGCAGCCGCGGCGGTCGCTGGATACTTCGCGAGCCGCGCGGGAGTTCGGGTGGCGCTCCAAGATTCATCTGCGCGAGGGGCTCGAGAAGACTATCGCGTGGTACCTCGAGAACTCCGCAGGCAGGTCGGCCAGCTCTTCGCAAGCCTGAAGGTCCTCGTTGTACCGCCAGAACCCCACTTCGGTGTCCAATAATTCCAACAATACTATTTGACTAATCAGTAATAAATAATTACTGTACTTCTACTTTACCGATCTTGAAGTACGTTCCGACAGGATAGCGTCTGGGTGGGCGGATTGTTTGACAGGCCCCGGACCCCGTCCCTCTCGTAGTTGTCGAGCCGCCCAGCGGCGCGGCCAGGAGTAACGAACATGCTTGGGAATATGGCCTCTTCCGGCGGATCGCGGCAGCAGTCTCTTCCCGCGCGGGCCGAAATCATCCTGAAAATTACGCCGTTCGACAAGCGAGAATACCGCCGCATGATCGAGGCGCGCGAAGCGGCCATTCGCAATGTGCTGCATCGTGTTGGTTCCACGCTTGGGTTGCGTACAGCGCTGGATGCCGGCGCGGGAGTGGGCTTCTATTCGCAGACGCTGGCGGAGTGCGGTCTGCAGGTGTGCGGCTTCGATGGGCGCGAAGAAAACGTGGCCGAGGCGCGCAGGCGTTACCCGCAGATTCCGTTCGCGCAGGGGGATCTGCAGGAGCGCTCTATCCTAGCGCTCGGCAAATTCGACCTGGTGCTTTGCTTTGGGCTGCTGTACCACCTGGAAAATCCGCTGCAAGCCATCCGCAATCTGCACGGGCTCACCGACAAGTGTTTGTTGCTCGAGAGTATGTGCATCCCGGACGACAAGCCCTCGATGCTGTTGCGTGAGGAGCCTCGGGAAGACGACCAAAGCCTGACGGACGTGGCGTTCTACCCGAGCGAAAGCGGACTGATCAAAATGCTGTATCGCGCAGGATTCAAATACGTGTACCGGCTCGCGTCGCTGCCGGACCATCACGATTTTCGCGATACGGCGGAGCATCGGCGCCGGCGTACCGTGCTTTTCGCCGCGCACATCCCACTCGATACCGCTGGCTTTCGGTTGTGCACCGAAAAGTGCGAGGAAAAAGATCCGTGGTCGAGGATCGCTGCACCGGCAAGGGGTTTGCCGCGGCGCGTGGGGCGATTTCTCGGTCAACCACATCGGCAAAAGTATTTTTCGATTGCCAACCGCATTCGCCGGTCTTTTCCGCGGATGCCGATTCCATGGCGGCTGTCGTTCGGCGCATGGTGGCTGGGGGAAGACGGTGAAATCGATCACAAGCTGGTCCACGAGGGGTTCGAAGGCCAGGAGTTGCGTTTTGTGCAGCGGCTGCTGCGGCCGGGAATGACCGTGCTGGATATCGGCGCGCATCACGGCTTGTACACACTGCTGTGTTCGAAAAGCGTGGGAAGCAAGGGCCGCGTAATCGCGTTTGAGGCTTCGCCGCGGGAGTGCCGCCGGCTGGGCAAGCATGTGCGCATCAATTCGTGCAGCAATGTGCGCATCGAGCCGTGCGCAGCAGGCAGCGAGCATGGTTCGGCAGATTTTTACGTCGTGGATGGACCGACCGATTGGGGCAACAGTTTGCGCGAGCCGGTGGTCGCGGAAGCGACGTACAAGATTCGCGTGGAGGTGCGGGCGGTCGACGACGTGCTGCAAGGGCTGGGGATTTCGCGCGTGGACTTCATGAAGATCGATGTGGAGGGCGCGGAACTTGAGGTGCTCAAAGGCGCGATGCAGCTGCTACGGGGCGTGGCGCGGCCGGCGATTCTGGTGGAGGTGCAGGAGCTGCGCACGCACCCGTGGGGTTACCGCTCGCGGGCCATCGTGCACTTCCTGGCCAGCCTCGACTACCGCTGGTTTTCGCTGGCAGCGGATGGCTCGCTGCATGTGATGTCGACGGATCTCGAGTCCTACGATGCAAACCTGGTGGCCTTCCCGGCCGAGCGCGTACGCGAATTTCGCGCGCTGGTGGAACGCAAGCACAACTTGTTCGGCGCGGAGAGCCCGGCGCGGTGGTCGAATTGCTCGCGGCGACGCGGAAAAGAAATTTTGCAATCGATGGTTCGCGTGCGCCGGAGCTGAGGCCATGTTTGCTCCGTTCGAACCGGCAGCACCGTCATCGAGGCCCAGCGTAGTGCCCAAGCTGACCGCTCCCAAATTGGTCAAAGCCGCGCGAGCGATTCCCGCCGTTCCGGAATTGCCCGCAGGCGTTGCCGAATGGCCGCGCATTACGCTGGTCACCGCGGTTTATAACGGCGCGCGGTTCATCGAAGACACCATTCGCTCGATCGTCTATCAGGGATATCCGAATCTGGAATACATCGTTGTGGACGGCGGCTCGACCGATGGCACGATCGATGTGATCCGCAACTATCAGAAACATATTTCCTGGTGGGTGAGCCGGCGCGACAATGGTGTATACGATGCGCTGAACACCGGATTCGCGCAGTCGACCGGCAGCATCATGGGCTGGCTGAACGCCAGCGACTTGCTGCACACCAGCGGGCTCTTTGTGGTGGGCAGCGTGTTTGCTTCGTTGCCGGCGGTGGAGTGGCTGACCGGGCGCCCGACGCGCTTCAATCCGAATGGCATGACCGTGGATATTCGCGCGCTGCCATCGTGGTCGCGCTTTCGTTTTCTGGCGGGGGCCAATCGTTACATTCAGCAGGAGTCGACTTTCTGGCGGAGATGTTTGTGGGAAAAGGCCGGTGGCCATTTGGACTCCTCGTATCGCGACGTGGGCGATTTCGAATTGTGGGTGCGATTTTTTCGCCACGCGCGGCTTTATTCGGTGGATGCGCTGATCGGCGGCTACCGGTTTCATTCCGACTCCATCAGCGCATCGGATATGGAGCGCTATCATCAAAGGTGCGACAAAATAATTGAGAGCGAGCTAAAATCGATTCCACGGGCCGGCGCAGTGAAAGCGTTTCGCTGCGTTTCGAATGCGGTGAAGGACATTCCCAAGCTGCGCGGGTTGTGGCAGCGCGTGGCGATGAAAAGTTTGTATCGGCTGG
>DATCOK010000418.1:0-1655 GCA_036564765.1 Candidatus Acidiferrum sp.
GTGAAGACCGCATCGACCACACACCCAAGGACGAAACCGTAACGGTGCACATCGGCAACGCCTTCGACATCGTGGCCGAGCGCAAGCAAACCGACTACAAGCGCATCGACGGGCACACTTGGGAAATGGAGTTTGAAATCAAGCTGCGCAATCACAAGGACACCCCGGTGGTGGTGGAAGTGAACGAGCCGATTGGCGGGGATTGGCAGATGCTTTCGTCCACCTACAAAGCGACCAAGACCGCCGCGTTTGCCGCGCAGTTTCAGGTGCCGGTGGCCAAGGACGGAACTTCGACGCTGACCTACCGGATTCGCGCGAAGTGGTGATGGGTAAGCGGGAGAGGATCGAGGTGAGAAAATGAAATCCAGCCCTGCAAGAAAAGTCTTGGCGACAACCGCAACTTTGCTATTCGGATGCCTGATAACCGCCGCCATCCACGCCAACAACCGCGACGACGGAGCGGCGCAGGAAACGCAGGCGGCTAAAGAAAACAGCGCGCAGTCGACCACGCTGAGCGATCAGACCGACCTGAATGTCACGGTCTACAATTCGAATATCGCGCTGGTTCGTGATGTTCGCCAATTGATGCTGCCAAATGGCGCGTTCGCTTTGAAATTCGCGGACATCGCCGCCACGGTAAATCCCGCCACGGTGCATTTCCGTTCGCTGACGGAGCCCGACAAGCTCACCGTCACGGAGCAAAATTACGAGTATGACCTGCTCGACCCCGCCAAACTGCTGCACAAATATGTGGGCAAAGAAGTCACGCTGGTGCGCACGTTTCGCGACAACGGCGAAATCAAGCACGAAGAGACCAAAGCCACGCTGATGGCCGACAACAATGGGCCAGTGTGGAAGATCGGCAACGACATCGCCACCGGCGGATTCGCGGAAAGCTATCGCTTCCCGGAAGTTCCCGCGAATCTTTATGAGCGGCCGACGCTGCTGATGTCGCTCGAGAATTCCGGAGCGCGCAAGCAAAGGTTGAAGCTTCGTACCTGGCGCAAAATCTTTCCTGGAATGCCGACTATATCCTCACCGTAGGCCGCGAAGACAAAACCGCTGATCTGGATGGATGGGTCACGCTAGCCAATACCAGCGGCACGGCTTTTCACAACGCCCGGCTGCAGTTGGTGGCTGGCGACCTAAATCGGATTCAGCCGCCGGCCCGAGCCATGCTCCGCAAAGACATGACAGTCGCTGGCGCGCTTCAGAACGAGACCCGATTTCAGCAGGAAAGTTTCAGCGAATACCATCTCTATACGCTGGGCCGTCGCACTTCCATCGAAGATAGGGAAACCAAGCAAATCAGCTTGTTGCAGGGTACCGGCGTGCCCACGGAAAAAATCTTTATCGTCAACGGGCAGAATTACTACTACCGCAGCCCGCAGAATCCGGGCGCGCCGATCAAAGATCCCGTGCTGGTCTACTACAAATTCCGCAACGAGCAGAAGTCCGGCCTGGGAATGCCGATGCCCGCGGGCAACGTGCGGGTTTACCAGAAAGATTCAAAGGGCGGCGTGCTGTTTATCGGCGAAGATCGCATCGACCACACCCCTAAGGACGAAACCGTCACCGTGCACATCGGCAATGCCTTCGACATCGTCGCCGAGCGCAAACAGACCGACTATAAACACATCGACGGGCACACCTGG
>DATCOK010000419.1:0-5338 GCA_036564765.1 Candidatus Acidiferrum sp.
GCACGCAGCAAGGAATTCGCTATGCGCCGGGCGCTGGGAGCGAGCCGCGCGAGATTACTGCGGCAGATGCTCACAGAAAGTTTTCTGTTGACCGGCGCCGGCGCCCTTCTCGGCCTCATACTGGCCTTCACTCTCGTCACATATCTCACCCATCAGAGCGCTATCGCGCTACCGCTGTTGGGC
Organism: Candidatus Acidiferrum sp.; assembly: GCA_036564765.1. Classification (GTDB taxonomy): domain Bacteria; phylum Acidobacteriota; class Terriglobia; order Acidiferrales; family UBA7541; genus Acidiferrum. The sequence goes on from DATCOK010000419.1 coordinate 184, forward strand.
ACTTTGCGGATCGACGGACGGGTCCTAATATGGACATTGATGTTGTCGTTGATGGCGGCTGCGTTATTCGGATCGATTCCCAACTTCACAATATTCTCTGGAGACCTGCAGGAGGCAATTAAGGATTCTGGCGCGGGAATGACTCAAGGTAAAAAAAATGACCGCATGCGAGCCTTGCTGGTGGTATCGGAAATCGCACTGGCCTGCGTGTTGCTGGTCGGCGCGGGACTACTCTTGCGTAGTTTCCTGCACGTGCTGGACGTGGACCTGGGATTTCAGCCCAGCCGCGCTGCCGCAATAACCGTCGACTATAACGACGAAGGCAGCGATGCCAAGCGCGCGGCGATCCTGCAGAATATTGTGGATCGTGTGAAAGCGATTCCCGGCATCGAGTCTGCCGGCATCTCCGATAATCTGCCGCTGGATCACAATCGCGGATGGAGTCTCTCCGCGAAGGGCAAAGACTATCGCCAGGGTGAACTTCCGGAAGCTTTTGTGTACGTGATCACGCCTGGCTATCTGGGTGCCATGGGCATTCGGTTTCGCGCTGGCCGCGACTTTACCTGGGCGGACACGGCGGACGGCCCCCGCGTGGCGGTTCTCAATCGGGCGGCTGCCAGCTATCTCTGGCCTGACGAAGACGCCATAGGCCGCACCGCTATTGTAAATGGCAAGGAAACAAAAGTGGTCGGAGTGGTTTCTGACGTTCGCGAAAGAAATTTGGAGACCCAGTCAGGTTGGCAGTTGTATCTGCCGGCTTCGCAGAACGGCACGGACGGCGCTGAACTCGTGGTGCGCACCAAACTTCCGCCCGACGTTTTGGCCTCCAGCGTCATGAGCACGCTGCGCTCAATCAATCCAGGCCAACCGGCCACTACATTCCGCACCATACAGCAGCTCGTGGATCACGCTGTGTCTCCGCGGCGATTTTTTGTGTTGCTGGTCGGTTTTTTCGCGGTACTCGGATTAATTCTTGCTTCACTAGGGATCTACGGCGTCATTTCCTATTCGGTCTCACGCCAGACTCAGGAATTCGGTATTCGCATGGCCCTTGGTGCCAGCGCTAGTCGTGTGCAGTTGGCCGTAATTCGCAGAACTCTTCAGCTTGCGTTCGCTGGAATCGCGCTGGGTACGTTGGCCTCTCTGGCCGTCGCGAAGATGATTAGTTCGCTGCTCTTTGCCACCGCTCCTTCGGATCCGCTCACATTTGCCGCGACGATCATTATTCTCAGCGTCATCGCAGCATTGGCGGGATACATCCCCGCGCGGCGGGCCTCGCGCGTGAGCCCCATTACCGCGCTGCGGGTCAGCTGAACATTTTCCGTCGAAGTTTGACTGCAGGCGATTAGGAAGAACTACGCGAGAGGCGCGGAACGGCGCGCACGATGGCGTGGCGTGATTCCTGATCAGGGACGCGTGAAGCCACGCGCGCCAATTCTTGTTGTACCACTTGCGCGAATTCGCCCATCTGGCGTTCCATCTCGATCATTTTTTCGCGCATGTTCAAAATTATTTCGATGCCCGCGAGATTGACGCCCATGTCGCGCGCGAGCGTGAGGATCACGTCCAGCCGCTCGAGATCCGAGTCAGTGTATAGCCGAGTGTTACCCTGCGAGCGCGACGGCTTCAGCAAACCGACGCGTTCGTATAGACGCAGCGTCTGCGGATGCAATTTGTAGAGCTCCGCGACGGCGCTGATCATGTAGCCGGCCTTGGCCCGTTTTTTCGCTCGTGGCGGCATGGCTATACTCCCGCCTTGCTGAAAATATTCTGCCTCGGATCGTCCGGCGAGAGGGTTTCCAGCTCTTTCATCAAAGTGCGCACGCGTTCATCGGTCGGCTGCGGCACCACCACTTGAATTTCCGCGTATTGGTCGCCGCGCGAACCGTTGCGCGCGCCAGGCACGCCTTTTTCCTTGAGCCGCAGGGTTTTCCCGCTGTTCGTCCCCGGCGGAATGCGCACCAGCGATCGCCCGTCGATCGTGGGCACTTCAATTTTTGCGCCGAGCGTAGCTTCCGCCACGGTCACGGGAATTTTGGTGTACAAGTCGTCGCCGCGCCGCTCGAAAAATTCGTGCGGCCGCACGAGCACGCGCAAGTACAAATCGCCCGCGGGAGCGCCCATGGTGCCTGCATTCCCTTTGCCGGGCACGCGCAACCGCGCGCCGCTGGCTACGCCCGCCGGTATGCGCACGTCCACCGTTTCGGTGCGGCGCACACGGCCTTCGCCGTTACAGGTCCGGCACATGGTGCGCAGCTTGCCGGTGCCGCCACAGCGCGTGCAGGGCACGTTGAATCGCATTTTTCCCGCGGCTTGCTGCACCGTGCCGGTTCCGCCGCACGCCGTACAGGTTTGCGGCGAACCTACCGCGCCGGTGCCATGACACGTCTCGCAGGTGTCCATACGTGTGATGGAAAGTTTCTTCACCGCGCCGCGCACCGCATCCCAGAAATCGATCTCCACTTGGTATTCAAGATCGCCGCCGGGCTCCTGCTCCGGCTCCATTCCGCCGCCACGCCCGCCGCGAAAGAACTGGCTAAATAGATCGCGGAAACTTCCGCCGCCGGCACCGCCCGCCGGGCCCGCACCTGAGCCGCCGCCAAAATCGAAGCCGCCGAAATCAAAATTTACGCGTGCATCGTCGGGATCATCGCTATGCGAGGAAGGACCGCCTCCGCCGGGCGGCAAATTCTCGCTGTAGAAGCCGTACTGGTCGTACATCTGGCGCTTCTTCGCGTCGGACAGCACGTCGTAAGCTTCCTGCAACTGCTTGAATTTTTCTTCAGAGGATTTATCGCCAGGATTCAAGTCGGGATGGTACTTGCGGGCCAATTTGCGAAAGGCCGAGCGAATATCCTTGGAGCTGGCCTTCTTCGGCACTCCCAGCAGTTCGTAATAATCCGTCTTGGTAGTGGTAGCCATCGGTCAAATCTTTCGGCCCAGCAAAGCGCAAACATCCACTGCAAAAATTCTCTAGCGCAAAGTAACAAATCAATTTCCGCTGACAAAAAAAATGAGAAAGCGCGATCCAATCTTGCGACCAACCGCGCCTTCCCCTTGGCCTATTAGTTAGGACGCTTGTTCTCGTCCACGTCCACGTACTCGGCGTCGATCACGTCGCCGGGCTTGCCGCCTTGCGCGCCGCCGGTTGCTCCTCCGGCACCCGCGCCCGGTGCTCCACCCGGAGCTCCCGCGCCTGCACCCGCGGCCCCGGCCTGTTCCGCGCCACCAGCCGCTTGCGTGCTCTTGTAGAGCTCTTCCGCGACCTTGTGCAGCGAGCGTTCCAGGTTTTCCGTGGCCGAGCGCAGCCGCGCCACGCCGCCTTCGGTCATGGCCTTCCTGGCGTCTTCGATCGCGCTTTCCGCGGTCTTCACGTCGGCTTCGTTGATCTTCTCGCGGTTCTCGCGAATCATCTTTTCCGACTGGTAGAGAATGCCGTCCAGGCGATTGCGTGCCTCGACCTCTTCCATGCGCCGACGATCGTCTTCAGAGTGCGATTCGGCTTCCACGCGCATCTTTTCGGCTTCTTCCTTGGTCAAGCCGCTGGAGGCGGTGATGGTGATCTTCTGCTCCTTGTTGGTGGCTTTGTCCTTGGCGCTGACGTTCAGGATGCCGTTGGCGTCGATGTCAAATGTGACCTCGATTTGCGGCGTCCCACGCGGGGCCGGCGGAATTCCATCCAGCTTGAATTTGCCGAGCGAGCGATTGTCGTTCGCAAATTTGCGCTCACCCTGCATGACGTGAATTTACACGCCCGGCTGGTTGTCCGCGGCGGTGGAGTAGGTCTCTACCTTGCGCGTGGGAATCGTGGTGTTGCGCGGAATCTGCACGGTCATAACACCGCCGAGAGTTTCCACGCCCAGCGACAGCGGAGTGACATCCAGCAGCAGGATGTCCTTTACGTCGCCAGCCAGCACCGCGCCCTGAATGGCCGCGCCGACGGCTACCACTTCGTCCGGATTTACGCCCTTGTGCGGCTCTTTGCCACCGAAGAAGGTGCGCACCAGTTGCTGCACCTTCGGAATGCGCGTCGATCCGCCGACCAGCACCACTTCCTGAATGTCGTTCGGCGACATCTTGGCGTCTTCCAGCGCCATCTTCACCGGCTTCATGGAGCGTTCCAGCAATTCGTTCATCAACTGTTCGAGCCGCGTGCGCGTCAGCTTCAACTGCATGTGAATTGGCCCGCTCGCGCCGGCGGTGATGAATGGCAGATTGATCTCCGTCTCCATCATCTGCGAGAGTTCGATCTTGGCCTTCTCCGCGGCGTCCTTCAGGCGTTGCAGGGCCATGCGGTCCTTGCTGAGGTCGATGTTGTTTTCTTTTTTGAATTCGTCGATCAACCAATCCACGATGCGTTGGTCAACGTCGTCGCCGCCCAGATGGGTGTCGCCGTTGGTGGACTTCACTTCGACTACGCCGGCGCCAACTTCCAGCACGGAAATGTCGAAGGTGCCGCCGCCCAAATCGTAGACCGCGATGGTTTCGTCGCTTTTCTTATCCAAGCCGTAGGCCAGCGCCGCGGCTGTCGGCTCGTTGATGATGCGCACCACGTCCAGCCCGGCAATTTCGCCGGCCTGCTTGGTCGCTTGCCGCTGCGCGTCGTTGAAATACGCGGGAACGGTAATGACCGCCTTGGTGACTTTCTCACCGAGAAAATCTTCCGCAGCAGACTTCAGCTTCCCCAAGATCATCGCGGAAATTTGCGGAGGGCTGTACAGCTTGCCCAGAATCTCCACGCGGGCGTCGTCGTGCTCGCCCTTCACTACCTTATAAGGGATGCGCTTGGTCTCTTCCCCCACTTCGTCGAAGCGGCGGCCCATGAAGCGCTTGATCGAATAGACGGTATTCTCCGGATTCGTCACCGCTTGCCGTTTCGCCACCTGCCCTACCAGGCGTTCGCCGCCCTTGGTAATCGCCACCACAGAAGGCGTGGTGCGCGCACCTTCCTGGTTGGGGATAACCACCGGCTCCCCGCCCTGCATTACGGCAACGACCGAGTTGGTCGTGCCCAAATCAATTCCAATAATTTTACTCATCTCGTTCTGGCCTCCAATGTAAGCCCCGCTAGGCTTCCGACCGGGTTGAGCAGCGCTCCTGCGAAGAAGTTGCGTGTCCGACGGTCAATCAGCTCGAAGCAGAGTATATAGCTTGA
>DATCOK010000420.1:0-13205 GCA_036564765.1 Candidatus Acidiferrum sp.
GCCATGGATCACCCCTTTGCGGTGCGCCGCAGCCAGCGCTGTCGCTACTTCCGCAACCCACGCGCAAGCCCGCGGCATGGGCACGCTGCCTTTTTCAAGGATGCGATCGAGTGGCTGTCCACTCAGAAATTCCGTGACCAGATAGGGCGTGGAACTGGCTTCATCGATGCCCATATCGTGCAGCGTCATGATCGAAGGATGCGACAGCTGGCCGACCACCCGGGCTTCCTTGAAAAATCGCTGGCGGCCTTCGCCTTGCGCGAGTTCCGGGGACAGCAGTTTGATGGCTACCAGCCGCCCGATCATGGGGTCGTGCCCACGCGCCACCCGGCCATTCGCCCCGGTGCCGATAATTTCGAGAATTTCGTAGCGGCCGACTTGCAAGCGATCTTCTTTCCGCGGCGAACACTCAGCACGCGCGCAGGCGCTTTACACACCCGCGACCTCTTCATTAGAACGTTCGCCGTGCCGGCGGGAAAGAGTACGTCCGTACTACCAAGACACACCGGGAGTTAGGGCCAACAAGACGTCCCTGAGTATCCGATTTGCTAGTTAGTTTTGGGCGCCGCCACGATGGGCGTGGGGGATTGGGGATCTTGCAATTTCGCCAGCGCTGGAGCCGTAGTGAGGCGTGCCGGAAAATCGCGTACGAAGGCTTTCATCGCCGGATGCCAGAAGGCGTTAAATCCGAACGTGTTCATCTCTTTCATCGCTTGCGTTACCGGCCACTTCTGCATGCTCATGCGATAGGTGGCGATGAACACTCCGGTGCGGTCTTCGCCCAGCAGGCAGTGCACAAAAACTTTCTGGTTCGGGTCGCCCTTCACCAGCGACAAGAATTGCAAAACCTCTTCGTTGGTTGGCGCGGCAAATCCCGCGATGGGAATATGCACGAAGCGCATGCCGAGTTGTTCCGCTTTTTTCTTTTCCCACTCCGCTTTCGCGCGGTCTTCCGCGCGCAAATCCACTATGGTGGTGATTCCCAATTTTTTTAATTCTTCCAGGCCTTGTTCGGTTGGCTGCGCGCCGCGATACAAAGTGTCGTTAACTTTTCCTGGATTGGGAACTCCCGGTATTTTTAGTTTTTCGCCGTACGCCGACGACATCGTCGAAGGTGTCATCGCTGGAGCGGTCGTTTGTGCGCGCACGGCTGTGCTGTTCAACAGAGGCGCAAGCGACAGCAAGGATGTGCAGAGCATTAAACGCAGTTGGCGCATACAAATTAGATGCCTATCGAAACTAGAAGGATGGAGACCCCAATTACGGGAAAGAGGCACGCAGGTGCTCCAGAATAAATTTAATCCTAATTTCTAACTATTTGAGCCTAATGGCGATATTGCAAGGCCACCACTACTTATAGACAGTTTAATCACAAGCACTAGAACATTTTGCGGATTTTTCGCTTTCTCCTGCTATTTTTGCTTGACTCTTATTTCGCGCGGGCCGATACTGCGAATCCAGATTCGGGGGACGTGCTTTCCCCAAATGCGCCAGTCGAGGATCACCACGGCGCCTTTGGAGTTGGACGCAACCAAGGCGGATTCAAGCTAAAACCGAGCGCGAAGTTCTTCTCCGCGCGTGCATTCGAAACGTGGAGATTCCGTGAGGCTGGGCATTTTACCAGTTCTCCCGGCAGAGCATTTGCGTTTCACGGTTTGCATCGTCTGCAATTAGCTTTCACCCGCTTCGCTGACCGCTAATGGGCAGCGAACTTGAAAGATTCCACCCGGTCGGAATTTAGCAGCGTGGAGGAAACGAATGGCCACTGTGAGAACCGCACTGAACGGCAAATCCCTGGAGACCGGCGTGACGCAGGAAAACTCGCGTACCACTGGTACCGGTTTGTTTTTTCAGCGCTTCTTCACGGACGGCCGCAAATCTCCCTTCGACCTCGTCGAATGGGAAAAGCGCACCGCGCTCATCGGCAACGAAAAAGGCGTCACCATTTTTCGCCAGGAAGGTGTCGAAGTTCCCAAGAGTTGGTCGCAGACCGCCACCAACATCGTCACCAGCAAATATTTTCACGGCAAGCCCGGTTCGCCCGAGCGCGAAGGCTCCGTGCGTCAGCTCATCAGCCGCGTGGTCAACACCATCGTGCGCTGGGGCGAAGAGGGTGGCTACTTCGCCGACGACGCTTCACGCGATGCCTTCCGCGATGAACTCACCCATCTGCTCGTCGAACAAAAAATGAGTTTCAATTCGCCGGTGTGGTTCAACGTCGGCGTGCAATCCAAGCCGCAATGCTCCGCGTGCTTCATCAACTCCGTGAAAGACACCATGGAATCGATCATGGGTCTCACGCGCACCGAAGGCATGCTTTTCAAGTGGGGCTCCGGCACCGGTACAAATTTTTCCAGCCTGCGCGGCAGCAGGGAAACGCTCTCCGGCGGCGGCATCGCTTCCGGCCCGGTCAGCTTCATGAAGGGTTTCGACGCTTTCGCGGGTGTCATCAAGAGCGGTGGCAAAACGCGCCGCGCCGCCAAGATGGTCATCCTCAACATCGACCATCCTGACATCGTTGAATTCATCGAGTGCAAGCGCAAGGAAGAGCGCAAAGCGCACGTCCTCATCGAGCAGGGCTACGACTCCGCCATCGACGGTGACGCCTATAGCTCCATCTTTTTCCAGAACGCCAATCACTCCGTGCGCGTCACCGACGATTTCATGCGCGCTGCCGAGGAAGATCGCGACTGGTGGACCAAGAACGTCATCGACGGCCAGCCCGCTGACAAATTACGCGCTCGTGATTTGCTTTTCAAGATTTCCGACTCCACATGGCACTGCGGCGATCCCGGCATGCAATACGACACCACTGTGAATCGTTGGCACACTTCCAAGAACACCGCGCGCATCAACGCTTCGAATCCCTGCAGCGAATACATGTTCCTCGACGACACGGCTTGCAACCTGGCCTCGCTCAACCTGATGAAATACGTGAACTCCAGCGGCGATTTCGACGTTCCGGCATTCAAGCATGCCGTGGACATCACCATCACCGCGCAGGAAATTCTGGTGGACAACGCCAGCTATCCGACGCCGCAAATCGCCGAGAATTCGCACAATTTCCGCCCGCTAGGCCTGGGCTACGCCAATCTGGGCGCGCTGCTCATGTCCATGGCGCTGCCGTACGATTCCGACGAAGGCCGCGACGTCGCCGGTGCCATCACCGCGCTCATGTGCGGCGAAGCCTACGCGCAATCATCGCGCATCGCGGAAAATATGGGGCCGTTCCCGGGCTATCCTGTGAACCGCGAGCCCATGCTCGACGTGATTCGCATGCACCGCGACGCCATCCGCGGCATCAAGCCCGACCACGTGCAAAGCGAATTGTTCCTCGGGGCGCAGGAGTCGTGGGACACCGCGCTCGCGCACGGTGAAAAGTTCGGCTACAAAAACGCCCAGGTCACCGTGCTCGCTCCCACCGGCACCATCGGCTTCATGATGGATTGCGACACCACCGGAATCGAGCCGGATCTCGCGCTGGTGAAATACAAGAAACTCGTGGGCGGCGGTTTGATCAAAATCGTCAACAATACCGTGCCGGAAGCCTTGATGAAGCTCGGCTACACTCCCGAGCAGATGAGCGAAATCGTTTCGCACATCGACCAGCAGGGCAAAATCGAAGGCGCGCCGCACTTGAAGCCCGAGCACCTTCCGGTTTTCGATTGCTCGCTTGCGCCTCCCAACGGCGGCCGCTCCATTGCCTGGACCGGTCACGTGAGAATGATGGCGGCCGCGCAGCCGTTCCTCTCCGGCGCAATTTCGAAGACCATCAACATGCCCGAGGAATCCACCGTTGAAGACGTGATGGACGCCTACATCGAATCCTGGAAATTGGGCCTTAAGGCTGTGGCCATTTATCGCGACAATTCCAAGCGCTCGCAGCCGTTGTCCGCTGCCGGCCAGAAAAAAGACGAACAGAAAAGCGAAGCCGCTGCTGTTCCCGCAGTGGTGGAAGCCCTGCAGCAGGAACTGTTCGCTCGCGCGCAACGCGAAAAAATGCCTGCCGAGCGCGCCTCCGTAACTCACAAGTTCAGCGTCGGCGGTCACGAAGGCTACATCACCGTGGGCATGTATGACGATGGCCGGCCCGGCGAAATTTTCATCAAGATGTCCAAGGAAGGTTCCACGCTGTCCGGCATCATGGACGGCTTGGCGCTCACCGTGTCCATCGGCTTGCAGTACGGCGTGCCGCTGAAGGTATACGTCGACAAGCTACTCAACACCCGCTTCGAACCCTCGGGCATCACCGCGAATCCCAAGATTCGCTTCGTCTCGAGCGTGCTGGATTACATTGCGCGCTGGCTCGGCGGGCGTTTCATTTCCGCGGATTATTTGAAGCTGAATGGTGTGGCTGTCGCGGAGACGGCCACTGCATCGGCCGCCGTTCCTGCTCCGGTAGTTGTGCAGGCTTTGGCGGCGTTGCCGGTTTCGCCGGCATCTTCCAAGCCGACCAACGCTCATGAGGGCGCGCCGACTTGTTCCGAGTGCGGCATGCTGATGGTGCCCAACGGCGCGTGTTACAAGTGCGAAAACTGCGGCAGCACCAGCGGCTGCAGCTAAACGGAATTTTTTCGAACGGGGTCCCCGAAGAATGAGCAGTCCCCCACTGGGATGGGAGCACAGCGTGCAATCCAACGCGGCGCCCCCGTCTTCAGTGCCAGGCACTTCACATGCGGTTGATTCACTCCACATTGATTCGAACGGCATTCCTGCAAATTCCCCGCCCACTTCCGCTCCAACGCGCGGCTTCCTGCATATCGTTCGTCACAGTGAAGGCGCCTCGGCAATCTACGTAGTGACGTATCGCCGCCTCGATCGCCCTGACATACAACCTAAGCCTATCCTCGCGGAAGGCGCGCGCACGTTGATCGATGTGTTAGAGCGTCTGGGCGTAGACCTGCGGCTCGGTGAGGTGCGCGGCGCGCTGAAAGATGTGCTCCGGCTCGGCTCCGCAAACATCCTGGACCTTTGGCTAAGCGACGAACAGATGGCGGAAAAAGGTTTGGTCGAAGAGTAGTAGCGCCTTACGGATTGGAAATCTGAAACGACAAGCTGTTCTCGCGCAGATTCTGCCACTGTTTCGACCACGCTTCGTGCAACGGACTTTCCGCATAATCCGCGGCCGTCTCTGCCGAAGTAAATTCAATCGCGTACACCCCGCTGAAATCCTTGATCTGGTTGCGTTCCGTCTTCAGCCAGACATTTTTGACCCCGGGAATCTTGCGGGCTAGTTCCTTGATGCCGTCGACCGCTTTTTGCCGGTCATTCTCCGAAGTCGCATCCTTGAATTTGTAAACCACCACATGCAGCACCGTCTTGGGCTGCCCAAATTTGTTTTGTGCCGAGACGCTCGTCGCGCGCAGCGATCCCACCGCGATCCCCGCCGCAAAAATTCCCGCGCAAAGCATTGCCTGCCACGCCCATTTTTTGCCGAGTGCCACGAAGGTCCTCCCTGTTCAATGAATGCATTCAGTGTAGAAGGACGAACAGGCGCGACGCAATCGCCCGAGGCTACGACGCGCTCTTGGCACTTGCGTCGCAGTCGCGAGCCCGTTTCAACAGCAGCTTTCGCTCGCGCGCGTTTTGTGTGAGCGCCGCCGCCCGTTCGAATTCGGCTACCGCTTCTTCGTTGCGCCTCAGCTTCATCAGCAAATCAGCACGCACGCTCGGCAGCAAATGGTAGTTCTTGAGCGACGGCTCGCCGACCAGGCCATCCACTATTTCGAGAGCTGCGCTTGGTCCGAACGCCATGCTCACTGCCACCGCGCGATTCAACTCCACGATCGGCGAAGGCATGATTTCCGCGAGTGCTGCGTACAAGGTGGCGATTCCCGCCCAGTTCGTCGCCGGCCCAGTAGCTGCCACCGCATGGCACGCAGCGATGGCCGCTTGCAGCGCATACGGCCCGCGCAGTGCTCCGATTTTGTCGCAGCGCTCCAGCGCCGCCAGCCCGCGATGAATCAGTAATTGATCCCAGCGCGAACGGTCTTGCTCCAGCAACAAAACGGGTTCCCCGGCCGCATCCACCCGCGCCGCCGAGCGCGATGCCTGAATCTCCATCAGTGCCACCAGCCCATGCACCTCCGGCTCCGCCGGCGCCAGCTCCGCCAGAATTCGCCCCAGCCGCAGCGCCTCTTCGCACAACGCTGGCCGCATCAGATCGTCTCCGGCCGTCGCGGAGTAACCCTCGTTGAAGACCAGGTAAATCACTTCCAACACGGAAGACAGTCGCGCCGGCAATTCCGTGGTGCGAGGAACCTCAAACGGAATGCGTTTTTCAGAAAGCGTGCGCTTGGCGCGCACAATGCGTTGCGCGATGGTCGGCTCCGGCACGAGAAACGCGCGCGCAATTTCGTCGGTGGTCAAACCGCCTAGCAGCCGCAGCGTCAGCGCCACGCGCGCCTCGGAATTCAGCACCGGGTGACAGGAAACAAAGATGAGCCGCAGCAGGTCGTCGCCGACATCATCATCGATGGCATTTTCCAGTTCGGCCACCGCGGCCTCCTGCCGCGCGTCGTACTCGCGGCCCAGTTCTTCGTGTTTACGCTCGAGGAGTTTGCTGCGCCGAAACGTGTCAATGGCCCGGTGTTTGGCGGCGGCCATCAGCCACGCGCCGGGATTATCCGGGATGCCGGACTCCGGCCAGCGTTCCAACGCGGCGATCAGCGCATCCTGCGCCAGGTCTTCCGCCAGGCTCACATCGCGCACCATGCGCGTCAGCCCGGCGATCAGCCGCGGCGATTCCATGCGCCATACCGCGTCGATCGCGCGATGAGTCTCGGTGGACATCTCTGCCACCGATCAAAACATCTTTGATCCGCAGGTGCAAGGTGGAGGCGGCCGACTACCGTGTAAGTCGGCTGCCGTTTGCGTTGCGATTCACCGCGTCGACCCTTTCAACGCAATGAATCGCAACGTGAAACTTCCTTACTTCCGGGGAGGAAAATCGCCCGGCCCAAAGATCTGCCGAACTTCCGTTTCGCCTTCCCAGCCGGGCCAGTGTTGCCGGTGCAGATCCATGAAGCGTTGCGCGCCTTCCATGGCCTCTTCCTTGGACTTGAGATCGAAAATCGCAAAGCCACCGATCACTTCTTTGGCCTCGCTAAATGGTCCGTCCACGACGGACAGTTTTCCACCGGAGAGACGCACCGCCTGACTCTGCGACGGCGACATCAACCCGCCGCCCAGTACCATCGTTCCGGACTTCACGGCCTCTTCTGTAAGCTTATCAATCGCATCCATCAGCGGCTTCGGCGGCATCCCGGAAATTTCCGCGTGTTTCACCAGCATCATGAATCGCATTGTGCCTCTCCTCTTGGTATGTCGTTTAGTTTGTGTGTCCTTGAATCTCTAGAGCCGCCGGCCAACCATTCTTGGCCCGCTTGAGATCTCGCTCCAACTATGCGACGTACGAGAAACAAGAAAATCGACAAGGCTCGAAAATATTTCTTTCTTGGGCTTCGGCCAACAATCCAACCTTACACAATGGGTGCCCCAAAGCCGAACTTGTATCGAGGGTTCTTGCCGAAAGGAAGCAGTCGTTCAAGACGACCCGAATGTCGGCGCTCCGACATTTAAAGTATTACTTTAAGTTATTATTTAACATATAAATGGTTCGAATGAGTTGCACACCAGAATCGCCGGCTTTTTCTCAAATGTGATGTCTCGTCCCCGATAACTCGCCAGATATCAAAGCATTCCGCGAATCACCAGGATCGTCGACAAACACGAAAGCAACTTAGGAAAATACTCCATAACGCCGCATTGCCCAAAGCCATGCGCTTGCACACCCTGTGCGGCAGCAAAGACCAGCGACGGCACAAACCGCATCGCATATCCCGCCAATTTCCAAACCAATGCGCCCAAACAATTCGCCGCCCAGCCGGCGCTTAACGCCATGGCCACCAGCCCGAACGCTGCGAGTCCGGCCCTGCCGCTCCATCCTGGACTCGCCGATTTTGTCCCCGTTTCCATCTCCGCCTCCGTTACGTTCCTGCTTCACTTACACGTCGAACGGAGGCAAACCAAGTCGACAAAAAAATGAGCATTAATCGGCACGGGCTGTCCCGGGTGCCGAATTTGTACCTGGGATTTTGGCCATCAAGCAGCAACAATCGCGGCATTTAGATCTGTGCAGTTTTTCAATTGTTCGCGACGCGCGAACACCAGTCCGCCGCCACCCGAGCCAACTCCCTGCGCACCAGCTCATCCGTTGTCCCGGAGCGCTTCAACACATGAAACGAATGGTCCGCGCCGTCAAGAATGTGCAACGTCGCCAAGGTCCCGAGCTCCTCGCAAACTGGCTTTAGCAGCGCCAATTCCGCCAACTCATCCCGCTTGCCTTGCAAGAAAAGCATCGGCACCTTCACGCGCTTCAAATGCTCGGCGCGTTTGACGGAAGGCTGCTTCGGCGGATGCAACGGAAATCCACAAAAGACTAACCCGCGCACGCCGCCTAAAACCCCTTCCACCGTAGCTAGCGAAGTCATGCGCCCGCCCATCGATTTTCCGCCGGCAAACAGCGGCAAATCCGGCGCGCACTTCGCCGCGGTTTTCGCCGCCGCCGCAACGGTAGCGAGCAAAACGGGCTGACGGTCCGGCACGCGCCGGTGTTCCTCCATGTAAGGGAATTGATAACGGAAAGTTCCAACGCCCACTGCCGCCAGATCCTCCGCGATGGCGTTCATGAACGCATGGCGCATGCCCGCGCCTGCGCCGTGTCCCAGCACCAGCAGACACTTCGCCGCCGGCGGCATAAGCAGCAACGCGGAAACTTCGTCGTGATCCGAAACGGGAAAACGCAAATCGCGCGTGGCGGTCATTTCGCGATTTTAATTGAATTTGGTGCCCGAAAGAGGACTCGAACCTCCACTCCCTTGCGAGAACCAGGTCCTGAACCTGGCGCGTCTGCCAATTCCGCCATTCGGGCACAAGTGCGACGCGTTGCGTGATTTGCTCGCGGAACGCGCGCTTGCTGAGGCTTTTTTCATTCTGCCCGCCGCCCCCACCTTTGTCAACGCAACGGAAGCAGTCCTGAATTTTGGGCGAGTCGATTACAATGCCTTCCCACATGTGGTTCACAGCTCCAATGTACGAATTGGTGGCGCAGATCGCTATTTCGCAGGCTCGCGCGGAACCGCGCTGGGATTTTGCGAACACTCTGGCCGCCGCGGCGTTGCTATCGGCAGCGGCGGTGGCGGTCGCCCTGTTTTTCTTTCGCCGCAGCTCCCGCGACCTCACTCTGATTTATTTCGCAGCGCTCAGCGCCATGTACGCCGTGCGATTGCTGATTCATCTCACGTCGTTCCGCATGCTCTTCGATGAACCGCGATCTTTCTGGAATTACCTCGATTGGACCATCACCTGCACGATAGCTATTCCTCTCAGCCTGTTTTTTTATCAACTGTCCGATGGTCGTTTGCGCAAAGTGATTCGCGGCTTGTTGATTCTACAAATTGGCTTGGCCGCTCTGGGGATTCTGGCCGCGGCGCTTAAGGCCAACCTGGACACTCTCAATTCCATCAATAATGTTTCGGTTTTTCTGTTGCTCGGAATTACGGCGCTGTACTTCGCTTCCGGCAAATGGCGGACCGGCCCGCGCCAACCGTTGAGTCATGAATTTCGGGTGTTCATTGGCGGTTTCTTGATCTGGATGGCGTTCGCCGTGGAACAGAACCTGGTGGCCTTGCTGGGTCTACGCTCCATCGCCGACCTCAACGTGGAAGTGGTGGGCTTTCTGAGCTTCGTGGCCTGTCTCGCCTACGTCAGTGCCTACCGCGCCTATGCCAAGGAAGAGCGCCTGTTGGCCATCAACAAGGAACTCGAAATTGCGCGGCAGATTCAATCTTCCACGCTTCCGCAAAATATCCCGACGCTTGCAGGCCTCGAGATTGCCGCGCGCTACTTGCCCATGAGCGCGGTGGCTGGAGACTTCTACGATTTTCTGGTCGTCGACGAACAACATCTCGGCATCCTCGTTGCGGATGTTACCGGCCACGGCGTACCCGCCGCCCTCATCGCGTCCATGCTCAAAGTCGCTTTTGCCGGTCAGGCCGACCACGCCGCCGAGCCCGCGCTGGTTCTCACCGGCCTGAATCGCGCGCTGTGCGGAAAGTTCGAGGAGCACTTCGTCACCGCCGCCTATCTGTTCCTCGACTTGGAACAGCGCCGCATGCGCTATTCCGCTGCGGGCCATCCGCCGCTGATGCTTTTCCCTCACGGAGCCGATCACGCGCAGGAAATTGAAGAGAACGGTCTGATGCTCGGCCTCTTTCCCGACGCGGCGTACTCCTCCGTGGAAATCCCCATTCAGCCTGGCGACCGTTGCCTGCTTTACACCGACGGCGTCTTCGAAGCCACCAATCCCGCGCGCGAAGAGTTCGGCAAACCGCGCTGCAAGCAATTCCTCGAAACGCAGCGCGCGCTGCCCGCCTCTGAATTCGCTGCTGCGCTGCTCGACCAGGTCGCCACTTTTTCCGGTACCAACGCCACGCGTTCCCAGGACGATGACATCACCCTGCTGGTCCTGGACCTCCCCAATCCATCCTCGCCGCAAACCCGGCCGACCATCGATAATTCCGATACGTAGCAGTAGAAATTCAATTTTGGGGGGTCTATACTCCACCTCATACCTTGCCGTTCGGTTCGGGACGGCACCGTAGCCCTTTCCGCAGGGAGGTCTACATGGAAATTTCGGGTCCCATCTATTACCTGTTAATCGCTTGGGCTGTGGTCACCGGGATCTTTTTGCTCCTCCTGGTTTGGCGCACCTCGCTGGCCAGCCATGAGGACGATCAGATCTTTCTCGACTCCGCCCAGGAGCATATGGCCAGGGAACAGCGTGAACTGTTGGCGAAAATCATGCGGCTGTCGAAGCCCATCGCCACCACCGGCATTACCGCCGGCACGTTATTGCTGGTCATAGCGGGGATGTGGGTATATCAGGGATTGAAGAATTTCTAGCCGCGAAAGGGAAGCGTCGCGGCAGCAAGCCCAGGCACTTCCGTCGTGAGGGCGCTCTTCAGTCTCCGCTAACGCAAGACTCCGCCTACCGTGACGGAGGTCTGCCGGATGGCGGTTGTGAAGTTGGTTGTGTGCCTTCTGCCGGCGTAGAACTTCCCGGATTCGGCGGTGGCACCATGGATGTGTGGTTTAGCACGACGATCCAGTGATTATTGCGCTTCTCCATCACTAATGTTGTTTGTCCCTGCGCGGTGCTGGGCTGCCCATCAACCGTCGCTCCAAAATCCCACTGGTAGCATGCCCACGCCACATTACCCGCCACCTTAATAACCGTGTTCGAGCGATCCATGCGCACCTGCTGCATGCGTGAGCGCTGCTGCTGATAGACCGCCAGGTAATTTTTCCAGCCCATGATCGGCGGAGCAAACGCTCCATTCACCACCGTGACGTCATCGGCCACATCCTTGTGCAGTTTCTCGACGTCGCCCACTTGCCACGCGCCCAGCATCTCGGAAATCATGTAGTCGATCTGGTTTTCGTCCGACATCGGAACCAGCGGGTTGGTGCTGTCCGCCGGCTGGATCGGTGGGGTCTTATTCTTCTTATCCTTTTGCGCCGCAGCCGGATATGCGCAACTCAACGCTAATGCCGCCGCCAGCACCGCTGAAAACACCAGCCGCATCCGCCGCCGAACCTCACCGCGGTTTCCCGAAGCCATCCCACGAATTTTCATTTCTTGAAGAACTCCTTCTCAAGGGCGGTTGTCTCGCCGACTGTCGCGAGCGAACTGTTTGAGAATAGCACGTCAAATTTTCGCCAAAGCCGCTGTGCCTATTTGGTTCATCGCTCTAGCTTGTTCATCAACCCGCGTTCTCGCCCGGTTGCTGGCCTCCGATTCCGCTTGTTACACTGGAGTCTGGAAGCAGACTGCGCATTTAGCCATCCTGCATACATCGATTGCTGACATTTGAAATGCGGAAACAGCAAGGTGTGCGGATTCATGCGTACAGCCGGGAGAGAGCATGGCCGGATATGGCGGAGTGGATTTCATCGATTTTGATTCGCAGCTGAATGACGAGGAAAAACTGGTACGCCAGACCGCGCGCCAGTTCGTCGACAACGAGATCATCCCCATCATCGAAAAGTGCAGCCGCGAAGGCACCTTTCCGAAGCATCTCGTTCCGCAACTCGGCGAGCTGGGCTTCTTTGGTGCCAACCTGCACGGTTACGGCTGCGCCGGCATGTCGAACGTGGCCTACGGACTGGTCACTCAGGAGCTCGAGCGCGGCGACTCCGGCTTGCGCAGCTTCATTTCAGTGCAAAGCGCCTTGGTGATGTATCCCATTTACACCTACGGCTCCGAGGCGCAAAAAGACAAGTGGCTGCCGCTGTTGCAGCAAGGTACAGCCATCGGCTGTTTTGGATTGACCGAGCCGCAATTCGGTTCGAATCCCGGCGGCATGCTCACCCGCGCGGTGAAAAAAGGCAGCAACTACGTGCTGAACGGCGAAAAAATGTGGATTACCAGCGGGTCCATCGCGGACGTTGCGGTGGTGTGGGCCAAGTGCGAGGACGAAAAAATCCGCGGCTTCCTGGTCGAAAAAGAACGCAAGGGTTTCAAGTCCTACGACGTGCACGGCAAGTGGTCGCTGCGCGCTTCGGTCACTTCCGGCCTATCCTTTACCGATTGCGAAATTCCCGAAGAAAATCTGCTCCCTAAAGTGACCGGTCTTAAGGGCCCGCTGGGCTGCCTGAATCAGGCGCGCTACGGCATTGGCTGGGGCGCTCTCGGCGCGGCCATGGCCTGCTACGACACCGCGCTGCAATACGCCAAGACGCGCAAGCAATTTGCTAATAAGCCTATCGCCTCGCATCAACTGGTACAGGAAAAGCTCGCCTGGATGATCACTGAAATCGTCAAAGGCCAACTGCTCGCGCTGCACGTCGGCCGCCTCAAGGACAACGGCAAGGTCGATCCCGCGCACATTTCCATGCTGAAGATGAACAACGTGGCCATCGCGCTCGAGACCGCGCGCAAAGCTCGCGACATTCTCGGCGCCAACGGCATCGTTGACGATTACCCGATCATGCGGCACATGAACAATCTCGAGAGCGTCTCCACCTACGAAGGCACCAACGATATTCACAAGCTGGTGATCGGCGAGCGCGTCACCGGCATTGCCGCGTTTCAGTAGAAAAACGCGCCGCGGCGGCCCGGCTACCGCAGCGTTGCTCAATCG
>DATCOK010000421.1:0-2567 GCA_036564765.1 Candidatus Acidiferrum sp.
CCGACGCTCTGGCTGTCGCGCTTTGCCATTTGCAGGCGGAAAAAACACGTAGGAGGTTTGATTTGCCTGAAGTGCCCAAGGCGCCGCGCCGTTCGAATGCGGCGGGCGCAACGCTCAATGCGCTGGACGTTGCGCCAAATGCCCTGAAATCCTACGCAACACGCGCCAGCCTCACGCGCATCGTACCCACACGATGATTCGATCTTCTGCTATGCCGTTTTTAAGACGACGGTACACTGCGATTGCGGGTGCGATGCTGTTGGCGTTTTTGTTTTGTTCGCTCCCGGCAAACGCTGGATGGAAACCGGCCCGATCGTCGGCAGCATCCGGAAATTCAGTTCTCGCCGCAGCCCCGGCGGAAGGCCCGAAGCTTACTTTCCGGCGGATCTTCAAATCGAGCACGCCGGAATTTATTGAAATTACGGTGCCGGAAGATGGCAGAACGGCGACGTACGATATTCGCCAATTGGACGAAGACGCCGGTGCTACTCCGTTCGAGATCAGCGCGGGATTGCGCGCCCGCATGTTCGACCTGGCCGGGCAATTAAATCATTTTCAGGGTCAGGATCTGGACGTCCATCGGAAAATCGCCAATCTCGGTGAAAAAACCTTTCGCTGGGAAAAAGGCGCGGAAGTACACGAAGTCAAATTCAATTACACGCTGAACTCCGCTGCTTCGCAGTTGCTGCAGATATTTGAAGGGCTGGCGCGGCAGCAGGAGCATGTAATGCTGCTGACTCGGAGAATGCGGTACGACCGTTTGGGGATTAATGACGCGCTGCTGCAATTCGAAACGGATCTGAATCACAAATTGTTGCCAGAGCCGCAGGCGGCGTTGCCTATGTTGGACCAGATTGGTAACGACGCCCGGTTCGTGGACATTGCCCGCCAGCGCGCGCGGACGTTGGCCGAACGCATTCGCCATCAGAGCTGACCGCAGCATTTTTCCGAGAAAATCTAAATGGTCGGCGTCAGCGTGACGTGTACCGCCACGCTTAGAAAGTCATTCTTATGAAGCGGAAGAGGCCACGGGCTGAGGTGCGGCGGCCAGTTCGCGCAGTGACTTTGTGAATGGCGCGAGGGCGACGCCGCGCTCCGTAAAAATCGCTGCGATGTAGCGATGCGGGGTTACGTCGAACGCCGGATGCGCGGCGTGCACGTCTGGAGCAATGCGCACACCCTGTAAATGCGTGACTTCTGCCGCGGATCGCTCTTCGATGGGGATGTGCTCGCCGTCGGGAATCGACAAATCGAATGTGGACACCGGCGCCGCGATGTAGAACGGCACGTTGTTTTCTTTCGCCAGCACGGCGATTTGGTACGTACCTATCTTGTTGGCGGTGTCGCCGTTAGCGGCGATGCGATCGGCGCCGGTAACAATCGCGCCGACTTTTCCAGTCTTCAGAAAATGGCCTACCATGTTGTCGGTGATCAGCGTCAGTGGTATCCCGCCTTTGTGAAGTTCCCAGGCGGTCAGCCGCGCGCCTTGCAGGTACGGCCGCGTTTCAGGAACGAGAACGTGCAGCTTCCTTCCCTGTTCGAAGGCTACGCGAATCACACCCAGAGCCGTTCCGATACCGCCGGTCGCCAGCGCCCCGGCATTGCATTGCGTCATCACCTGGCCTTCGCGGGGCAGGAATTCCGCGCCAAATTCTCCGATGGCCTGGTCGGTGGCTTTCTTTTCGAGATGAACCAGCTTGGCTTCTTCGACCATGGCGCGCTTGATTTCATCCAGCGGAGCCGATGAGACGGAAAGCTCCGCGAATTTGCGTTTCATGCGGTCAAGGGCCCAGAAAAGATCGACCGCGGTGGGCCTGGTCTTCGCGAGCGCGGCGCAAATTTCCCCGAATTCAGCACGTAGCTCGTCGATGGTTTTTGCTCGCGAATGCAATACACCAAGAGCGGCACCCATTGCAGCCGCAACACCGATGGCCGGCGCACCGCGAATCACCATATCGGTAATAGCCTTGGCCACCTCGCGATAATCGGTATAGGTGTAGCTGATTTCTTCGGTGGGCAAGCGCCGCTGGTCCAGCATCACCACGCCGGCTTCCGTCCACTCAATTGGTTGTGCGACGTACATTTTTCAACTTTCTTCAGGGTTGCCGTAACAAAGTCTATTTTATGTGAGCTGCGGGCCCTGCCGCGCAGCAAGCGACTACATTACTGCGTGGGCATATGTTGAAAGCCGCGCGTGGCGATGATCGACGACAGCGCGATCATCGAGTTATAGCCGAGGTGCAACAGAAAACTGGCGAACACCGTACCGGTCTTGGCGCGTGCGAAGGTGAAAATCGTGCCCACGAAAGTTAACAACAGCACCAGTCCCCAGGTCCAGCCCAGTTGCGAGCCGTGCATCAACCCGAACAGAGCGCCGGTGATAATGATGCCCGGAAAGACGCCTAGCGATTTTGCGAACAGCGGATACAAATACCCGCGAAACACCGTCTCTTCCACCAGCGGGGCGATTAACACCGCCATGCCCATCAGCAGCAATGCGCCGCTGCGATTTTTGAAAATTTCCTGGATGGGCAGGTGGTCAGTGTTTTTCATGTTGTAGCTGGGGG
>DATCOK010000422.1:0-9432 GCA_036564765.1 Candidatus Acidiferrum sp.
GCGCACTGCGCTGACCAGCGTCGGCAGCCGAATGGGCCGTTCCAGCATGTTCACGTTGCCATGCGCGCCAAAAAGGTTCACCAATTCCGAGCTGACTTGCGAGGCTTCGGCACTCACGCCGCCGTGCGTCAGGAGAATCACAGTAATGTCCGACCAGGCCGCCTGATTTTTAAGGAATTCGAACAGCCGCTCGACGCCGCGCGACACCAGCGCTTCTTCCGCGATGATGACCGCTTGCGCGCGCTGGTCCAGCGCGGCAGCGAGCAGCTCCACGGAATCGTAGGGTACGCTTTGTACTCCATCGCGCTCGAGACAGCGCACCAGCAGCGGGCCATCTCTTCCGGTCGGCGCGCAGATAAGTACGTTTTCCGTGGGCATGGGTTCCTAGGGAGAAGGTTCGTCGTTACTCTCGCCGGTGAGCAACTCCGACGAACTTCCCAGATACCTCGGTATGCCGGAGAGGATGCCTTCGAATTCGCGAAGTGGCGCGCCAATCTTCAAGCCTTCGCTGGTTATTTCAAATTCTCGAATGCTCGTTTCGTGTTCGGAAAGGCGATTCTTGATGACCGATATGGCCTTGCGCACCCGGCCCTGTGCCTCGAAGTAGCGCAAATAGATCACCAGGTCGGCCAGGTAGGTCAGTTCGAACGAGGTGGTGTCCGAGTTGTTCAGCATTCCGTGCTGCGCGGTGCTCATGATGGTCAGCACGGAATGTGCATTCAGATAGGCAAGTAACTCATGGAGCTGCGCCAGCAAAAACCGCTCGCTGGTCATGGCGGTGAAGTAGCCGTTCAAGCTGTCCACCACGATCACTCGGACGCCTTGCTCTTCCACCTGTTTGCGCGCCCGGTAGGCGAACTCGCCCGGAGATTGTTCGTTGGGGTCGACGGGATAAATCTGCACCAACCCATCTTCAATATATTTGGACAGATCGAGATTTACATTTTTTGCGCGTTGCAAATAGGTAGCGCGGGCCTCATCGAACAAAAACGCGCAGACCTTGTGACCCTCGGCCGCGGCCGCCTTAATGATCTGTATTCCTATGGTTGACTTTCCTGTGCCCGCCGGGCCGACCAGGACAAGCCCAGTGCCCCAGCGCAAACCTCCCCCGACTAGGCGGTCCAGTTCCGCGTTTTGCGATTTCAAAATTCCTGCAGGGCTCGGGCGATTTCCATTTCCCGACGCATCGCCCGCCACCAGCCTCCGGAACACCTGTAAACCGCCCCGGCGAAGCGTAAAATCGTGCAGGCCCTCGAGCGAAGGGCCTCCGCGCATCTTGGAAACTTGTAATTTGCGCCGCACGCCGCCGTATTCCGCCTGAGTACGCTCCAGCGAAATCACGCCGTGCACAATGCTTTGCAGCAACAGATCGGGATCACCGAGGGTGTGATCTTCCAGAAATAAGACCGTGCAACCGCACTCCGAAAGAATCTCCTTGAGCGCCAGAATCTGGCGGCGAAAGCGGAGCGGGTCGCGAGCCACCAAGCGGATCTCCGATAGAGAATCGATGACCACGCGAAGCGGCTTGATGCGCCGGACCTCGTCGATAACGCGCTGAGTTGTCTCGCTGAGTTCTACATCGGCCGGTTGGAAAACGGTGTACTGCTCTTCGGTGTGCAACCGGTCTCCCAGCGCGCTCAATTCCTGAAGGTGAATTCCATCCAGATTCCAGCCGTGCGAATCGGAAACCGAGCGAACCTCTTCGTCGGATTCGGAAAACGTGACATACAATCCCATTTCGGAATTTCTGGCGCCTTCCAGTAGGAATTGCAGAGCGAGAGTGGTCTTGCCAGATCCGGGTGCGCCTTCGACCAGAAAGAGCCGGTTGATGGCGTATCCGCCACCCAGGATGTGGTCGAGTTCTTCAATGCCGCTCTTCAGGCGCCGGTTATTGGGAGCCCTCTTCGCACCTTTCGCTTGTGCCATGCGATGGCCCCTTTATGAAGACATTCCGCTGGCGAGCGATCTCGCGCGGTTATCATCCGCATCAAAAAACTCTTCTCCCAGCAGTACTGTCTCAATGGCCTGGGTCAATAATTCCTCGCCGCTGGACTTGCACACGTAGCCGTGAGCGCCGGTCTTGCTCACGTCTTTCTTGAACTGCACGGAATTGTGCATGGTGAAGAGCAAAATGCGAACATCGGGTAAGGTCTTGGCGATGCGGTAGGCGACTTCCAGGCCGTTGAGGACCGGCATGGAAACATCCAGCACAACGAGATCGGGGTGCAGCAGTTTGGCTTGTTCCAGGGCTTCCAAGCCGGTGGTGGCTTCGCCGCAGATTTCCCACCCGGCATGCGGCTCGATTACCGTGCGCAAACCCTTCCGCATCATCGCGTGATCGTCCGCGATAAGAATCCGAGCCATGATTTCTCCGCCGGGCCGTCGTTAACTCTATACATCATCTATGGCGCTTCACCCGGAGGACATCCGTAACTCCCTGTATTTTCAACGTAGGGTTGCCCAGCCGACACAACCTCAAAATTCAACCGCAGGTGTAAGAACGGAGTGGAAGAGCGCACTTCGTATCAAATGCGTGCCGTATATGACTTTTGGGGGGATGCCGTTTTACGTGCAAAGCAGCAAGCCGCAAGACGCTCTAATGGCCATTATTCCGGCGCAGCTCCCAAGCCAGATACCAGACCACCGCCAGATTAATCAGCAGCAAGATCACTTTCATCAGTGTGGCGTGGTGAAAAATCTCGTAAATCTCCACCGGAATAAAGGAAGAAGTGGCAATGATGGTGAAATACTCCGCCCAGCGCTGGCGCATCGCCAGCCCGATGCCCTCGGTCAGCAACATACCCGCGTAGAAAAACGTTCCGACGCTCAGAGCCCGCAGCTTGTGGGCATCCAGGTTGGTAAAGCGTTCCAGCAGCGCGTGGATGTAATGGTTGTTGGGGTCGATGCGAAATACGTCCACCCAGTGTCCCACCACATTGTCCAGGTCCGCGTTGATCAGGTGGCGCGCGCCGAAGCCTACAATCAGCAGCCCCAAGCCTTTGAGCAGTTTGAATGCGGCGATGATCAGCAGACCGCGCGACTGCCGCCGCTCCGGCTGAATTTGCTCGGTGACGCGCAATTCCTGCTCGGTCGCGGCTATTCCTGCTTGGCTGTCAATTCCGCCCAGCGTGCGTACAGCCGATCCACCATGTCCTGAGCCTGCTCCATCTCCGTGCACGTATCCCTCAATCGTTGCGAATCGCCAGCTACCTGCGGGTCGTTCAGCGCCTCTTGCTTGGCGGCCAGTTCCGCTTCCGCCGTCGCGATGGTTTCTTCGATACTGGCAAATTCCCGAGCCTCTTGGTAAGAAAGTTTCCGCCTGGCCGAGCCCTCTAGCGCGCCTTGGTTAGTAATCTTCGCGTCGCTACCTAAGCGTCCTGCACCATTGCCGCCACTCGCATTCTGTGCCTTGCTGCGTGCTGAACTTTGCCGCTTTTGCCAGGCATCCCACTGCGAATAGTCCGCGAAGCGCTCAGCTCCGCCCGCCCCATCCAAGCCCAAAACTACCGTCGAGACTCGGTCCAGCAGGTAGCGGTCGTGCGTTACCAGCACTAGCGCTCCCTTAAACTCCAGCAAGCTCTCTTCCAAAATCTCCAGCGTGGGAATGTCCAGGTCGTTGGTGGGCTCGTCCAGAAGCAAAACGTCCGCTGCCTGCAGCATTAACTGAGAAATTAGCACCCGGGCCCGCTCTCCGCCAGACAACTTTCCCACCCGCTGGTTCAAATCCTCGGGATCGAAGAGAAATCGCGCGGCCCACGCCGCCACATGGATCACGCTGCCTTGATAAATCACCGCATCGCTGTCAGGCGCAAGCGCTCGACGGAGCGTCAGCTCCGGGTCGAGTTGGCGGCTCTGGTCAAAATAGACCATACGCAGCGGATCACCCCGCTGGATGCGACCTGCCGTGGGCTCCATTTCGCCGCGGAACAACCGCAGCAGCGTAGTCTTGCCGCTGCCGTTCGGGCCCACCAGGCCCACGCGCATGCCTGCGGTCACTGCAAAATTCAAATTGTCGAAAAGCTTGCGCCCGCCCAGATCACAGGTCACACCGTCCAGGGTGATCAGCTGTTTGGTCTGCCGATTGGTAGCGGAGAAATCGATCTTGGCTGCCGTGCTGCGCGTGCGCGCGTTGAGGTCGGCCAATTCGCCAATCATTTCGTGGGCTTTGTCGATGCGCGATTTCGATTTGGTGGTGCGCGCTTTCGGCCCGCGCCGCAGCCATTCAATTTCGGTGTGTACGCGATTGGCGAGCGCGGCCTGCTCCTTGCGTTGCGCGTGGAGGTACAACTCCTTGGCTTCCAGAAAGGTGCTGTAGTTTCCTTCCACCCGCAGCAGACCTTCGGCGTACAGCTTGTTCAGTTCCACAATTTCGGTCGAAACATTTTCCAGAAAATAGCGGTCATGACTCACAACCACGCAGGCGAACGGCGCGTTGCGCAGCATTCCTTCCAGCCAGGCAATTCCCGCGAGGTCCAGATGGTTGGTCGGCTCATCGAGGAGTAGCACGTCGGGCTGCAGTACCAACGCTTCGGCGATGGCCAGACGCTTCCGCCACCCTCCCGAAAGCGTGGACGCCACGACTTCGCGATCGGTGAAGCCCACGCGACCCAGCGTTTCCGCAATGCGCCCGGCGCGCTCGGCCTTGGGAACACCGGCGTTCTGCATCGATACTTCGACCACGGAGAGCACCGTGTCGCCCGCGGCAAAGTCCGAAATCTGCGTCACGCACGCGAGTCGCGTGCCTTTGCGGATCGCAACGTCGCCAGTATCCGCCTTTATGCGGCCAGCGAGAATTTCCAGCAGCGTCGACTTCCCCGAACCGTTCGGGCCGATGACACCAATGCATTCGCCGCTCGAAACGGTGAAGGAAATATCCTGGAATAATGGCGCGGATCCGAACTTCTTCGATAGTCCTTGTGCGCTGATAATCGGCGGCAAATTTCTCGCTTCTCCTGTTAGTAGTTTACCCTGCTACGGTGCGCCGCGCGGCATGCTACGTAACGCATGCAAGTTGAATAGCCACACAGCGGACCAAGTAAAGCAAAAGTGGATCGAGAAAATCAGTTCGACGTAATCATCCTCGGCGCGGGCGCCGCGGGACTGTTGTGCGCCAGCGAAGCAGGTAAGCGCGGGCGCCGCGTCGCTCTACTCGAACGAGTCGCTCGCGCCGGCAAGAAAATTCTCATTTCCGGCGGCGGGCGCTGCAATTTCACCAATCTCCACTGTCGGCCGGAGGATTTTCTCTCCGACAATCCGCATTTCGCGAAATCCGCTCTGGCCCGCTATACGCCTTCTGACTTCACAGCCCTGGTCGAAAGTCACGGCATCCCGTATCACGAAAAAACTCTGGGCCAACTCTTCTGCGATCGCTCCGCCAGCGATATCACCGCTATGTTGGAAGCGGAATGCCGTGCTGCTCACGTGGAAACGTTTCTGGATACGCAAATCGATGAAGTTACCCGCACCACCGAATTCACGGTGCGCGCCGCGAACCGCGAATTCGCCGCTCCAATACTGATCGTCGCGACCGGCGGGTTGACCATTCCGAAAATGGGCGCCACCGATTTTGGCTACCGCCTCGCGCGACAATTCGGACTGAAAATCATCGAACCACGTCCCGCGCTGACGCCCCTTCTGCTCAACTCGCGCGATCGCTCCAATTACTGTGATCTCGCTGGCGTGTGCACGGAAGTGGTCGCGTCGACGGATGACCACGCATTTCGCGAGGCGATGCTCATCACCCATCAAGGCCTCAGCGGCCCCGCCATTCTGCAAATCTCCTCCTACTGGAAAAAGGGTCAGCCGATTAGCATCGACTTGGCGCCTGAAAAGGAAGCCTTCGCCTCACTTCGCGCCTCGTCGACCCGCAATATCAACGGCGCCCGCAGCGCACTTCAGGGCCTTCTGCCAAACCGTTTGGCCACGCGTTGGCTAGACGCGCATCAACCACCCCGTTGGACCAACGACGATCTTGCCAGCCTGGAGCAGGCGCTGCATCGCTGGACCATCACTCCCGCGACGGCGGAAGGCTTCGACAAAGCCGAGGTCACGGCCGGCGGTATCGATACCAACGAACTGTCCAGCAAGACCATGGAATCCCGCAAAGTTCCCGGCCTGTTTTTCGTCGGCGAAGTCGTCGATGTAACCGGCCACCTCGGCGGCTTCAACTTCCAATGGGCCTGGTCCAGCGCGATAGCCGCCGCAGAGGCCTTGTGAAGAAAATTCCGCAGTCGAAGCGCATTTGGGTCGAGCAGGACAAACGTTGGAACGTAACGAGGAGCGGACTTATCCCGATACGAGGATTAACGACGAGATTCGTTCAGACCGAGACTACTGACGAACGTGACGGCGACGAGACCGGCGATGGCAAATAAGAGCGCTATAACGATCATGACCCGGTGAAACCTCAGGCTCTCCAATTGCAAGTCGGCCTCCACTGTAAGTCATTGCCTGTCAACGTCGCATGAATGGATAATTGAAATTTGTGGACAATTTGAAGCACAGAATGCGGAAACTAGGAGGTTCGGGTGCCACCCGTTTGGCCGAAACCGCTGATGAACGTAACCGCCACCAACGCTAGAATCGAAGCAGAAAGAACGATTACGATCATCCTATCCCCCGTCAGAACAAGCATTTAACGCCGGGGACAGAATATGGTGGATGGGGCCGAAAAATGAATACGGGTAATTGCCTATCGCGAAGGGTAGGGTCCTTTAGGTGTAGTTTTAGTAGTCCTGGTACTTATTACCGGTTCCTGGCAAATTTGGACGAAGTGCAAGCCAGACTGAACTCTTTTCAGGCCTCTTTTGCCAGGGCGGCTATGATCGCGTCGGTGAACTCGTCCGTACCGGCCTTGCCGCCTAAATCGCGGGTCACGTGCTCTCCTTGGCGATAAACCGTTTCGAGCGAGGCTTCAATTGCTCGCGCCGCCGAACGTTCCCCCAGGTGATCGAGCATCAGAATGCTGCTCAGCAGCAGGGCAGTAGGGTTCGCAAATCCCTTCCCGGCGATATCCGGCGCGGTGCCGTGAACGGCTTCGAACATGGCCGCGTCATCCCCGATGTTGGCGCTGCCGACCACGCCCAATCCGCCGACCAAACCTGCGGCCAGATCGCTCATCACGTCGCCATACAGATTCGGCAGCAGCAGCACGTCAAACTGTTGCGGGTTCAAGACAATCTGCATGCAGGCATTGTCGACGATCATTTCCTTGTACTCGACGTCCGGAAATTTCTCCGCCACCGTGCGAATCGACTTCAGGAATAATCCGTCCGACAACTTCATGATGTTGGCTTTGTGAATGGCGTGAATTTTCTTGCGGCCGTTTCTCTTGGCGTAATCAAACGCAAAGCGAGCGATGCGCGTCGATGCTTTTTCCGTGATGATTTTCAGGCTCTCCACCACCCCGGGCACCACTTCGTGCTCCAGTCCGGAATACAAATCCTCCGTGTTTTCGCGCACCAGAACGACGTCCACGCCTTCAAACCGTGACTTCACGCCCGGTAGGTTTTTGACCGGCCGCAGATTTGCGTACAAATCCAGGGTTTTGCGCAGCGCCACGTTCACGCTGGGCGCGCCGCCGGCGATGGCCGTAGCCATCGGTCCTTTCAATGCCACGTGATTGCGTCGCACCGATTCGACCGCCGACTGGCTCACCAGTTGACCGCGGTCCGTACTTTTGTCCGTGCGGCCTTCGAGTTCTTCCCAGTCGATCTTCACGCCCGCTGCTTCCAGAATGCGGCGCACTGCGCCGGCTACTTCCGGTCCGATTCCTTCGCCTGGGATCAAAGTGACTTTGTGTCTCATAGATGCATCCTATTCTATGCGAACGCCCGGCCATTACGCATCAGAGCGCCGCTCCGCGTTTCTTACGCGGAAACTTCCCGCGCGGAAACACGGTAGGGAACAGCCCTGTGCAGCGTTTCGCAAGGTTTGCTATAATCCATAGAGGGTTGCGGCTCGGTCCGCAGCCGGAGGCCAAAGGAATTTATGATTAATCTGACTCCCGTTGCCAGCACCAAGGTCAAG
This sequence comes from Candidatus Acidiferrum sp., assembly GCA_036564765.1. Taxonomy (GTDB): domain Bacteria; phylum Acidobacteriota; class Terriglobia; order Acidiferrales; family UBA7541; genus Acidiferrum. The sequence continues at coordinate 8,029 of DATCOK010000422.1, forward strand.
GAAATCATGACCATGCAGAATCCCTCCCCGGTGGCGTTGCGCGTAGCCGTGGTAGGCGGTGGCTGTTCCGGTTTTCAATACCACATGGCGTTCGAAAACCAGACCACAGAGAATGATCAAGTTTTTGATTTCGATGGCTTGAAAGTTGCCGTCGACCAAATGAGCTCCATGTATCTCGACGGCATCGAGATCGACTACATCGAAACCGTGGAAGGCGCGGGCTTTAAGTTCAATAACCCCAACGTGAAGAGCACCTGCGGCTGCGGCAGTTCGTTCAGCGTTTAAGATTTTTTGGGACCAATTCACCAGGAACGCCGCAGTGCGGCGTTCCTTTTGTTTATCCCCCATGGTTGTTTTTGAATCTGTCCCAGTCCCGACCAACCGATCAAATTATTTCGGCGCGAGAGTCGACTGCAGCACAAGCCCTTTGCCAGCAGTTTGGTAGGATGCCCTACTGTACGGGAACCTCTGGCATGGCTTTGCGCTATCTGCTATAAGCTAACGTTCTCCGCGCCTCTGGAGGAACATCTGCCGCTTCAGACAGGAATGCCGATTACCGTGTTGTTGGCCGATGACAGCAACATCATGCTCGATGCCATCCGCAAGCTCCTCGAAGAAGAGCCGCGCATCCGCATCGTTGGCGAAGCCGCCACGTTTGCGGCCGCCGTGCAAATGGTGGCCGACAAGAAGCCCGACATTTTGCTCCTGGATCTGCATATGCCTCAGAAAAGGGAAGTGACCGCTCCGCTGGTGAAGGCCCAACTGAGTTGCGTTCCATACACCATCGCCATTTCGTTTGCCAACGATGAAGAGGCCAGGTCGCTGGCCGCGAGTTACGGCGCTATCGGTCTGCTCGACAAAATGAGCCTTTACTCGCAACTCCTCCCGGCGATTATGCGGCTCTCCGATCCGCCGGCCGAGCCACCTTCGCCGGAAGGATTCAGCTTCGATCTGCAGAGCGGCACCGATGGCCTCTCGCTCGAAACCGAGTAGCCAGCCAACGACCATTTATTCCTGAGCTTGCGCCGCAACATCGCAGCCCTCGCCATTTGCTTTCGCGCTCGCGCAACCGTATGCTGAAATCCGGGCATGAAAATAGCGCTCGCGCAGTTTAATCCCACCGTTGGCGATTTCGCAGGCAACGCCGCTCGCATCCTCAGCCTGGCCACAAGCGCGCATCAACGCGGCGCGGACCTTGCCGTTTTTTCCGAGCTTTGCTTGTGCGGCTATCTTCCCCAGGATTTACTCGAACGCCCTGCGTTCATCGACCGCAATCACAAGGAGTTGAAAGAACTCGCCGCCAAACTTCCGCTGCCCGCCATCGTCGGTTACGCCGGGCGCGTCAAAAACGGCCGCGGCAAAGCCATCGCCAATAAAGCCGCGCTCATCTCCGAAGGCCGCGTC
>DATCOK010000423.1:0-5033 GCA_036564765.1 Candidatus Acidiferrum sp.
CAGTGCGCCTACTCCGACCCGCCACGCCGTCCGCATTGAAGTAGACTCCCAATCGGGGTCCCGGTCAAAGCCACCGGTCCGATTCGGACTAGTTGCCTCTTAGCCCTAGTGATTCGCTGTATCGCCAGTTTGAACAGCAAGGCGTGTTTTCGAAGGATTGCTGAGGATCCGTTTATTGGAGCACTGCTGCACTGCCCATGACGCCTTCTAATAAAAATCTCGATACCGTTTATTCCCCCGAATCGCTCCTCGCGCAGATTAGACGGGACATCGCTGCGCGCCGCATCGACAGCGGTCTCGACCTGCTCTCCCACCACGCGGAACTGCTTCAGTCCGTCGGCCCAGAACACAAAAACTCGGCGGTGCTGGTTGGGTATTTCGCGCAGTGGGTCGACGTGGGCCACCCCGGCCGGCCGTTACTAAAGAATTTGCTCGAGAAATTTGCCGGCGCATCTCCTGAAACGCTGACGCTTCTCGAATACGCGCACTTGCGCATGGCGGAAGGCCTGCTAGCCATGTCCGAAGAAGAGTTCGCCAAAGCCATCCACAGTTTTTCAACCGTGCTCGCGCTCGAACAGGAAATTTCCGACAAGCAGACCATCGCTATCGCTAATTTCTGGATGGGCCGCTGTCTGCGCCGCCAGGGGCGTTACGACGATGCGCTTGGCTACGTCGCCAAAGCCCGTGAACTGGCCCTGCGTCTGAAGTACCCCAAGATGGCGGCAGTGATGCAGGTGCTGGAAGGCTGGATCGCCTTTCAGGAAGGTCAACCGGAAGAAGCGGCCCAAATTCTGGGCGAAGCCGAGGAAGTACTGACGGACACTGACGACTACGTTACGCTGGGCAACATCAGCTCTGCGTACGGGCGCATCGCGCGCCGTCAGGGCAATTCCGAGCAGGCCCTCTCCAAATTCGAAAGGGCCATCGATTTTTACAACCGCCGCGATCCTTTCAACCGCAATCTGGCGCGCTCCTTCGTAAACATCGCTTTCGTCAAGCGCCTCCTGGCATTGCAACTGGGCAACAAACTCGATTCCGAAGCCGCGCGGCAGAGAAACAAATCGAAAAAGAAAACCAATCACAAGACCGCACCGCCTGCTGTTGCAACTTCCGCGCGCGAACAGCGCACGCGCCTGTGTGAAGAGGCGTTCGAACATCTCACCAAAGCTCAGGAAATTTATGAGCGCTACGATGATCACCGCGGCAACGGCAACGTGCATGTGACGTTGGGCTACCTGAATCTCGACAACGGCGAACTCGATCGCGCGGCCGCGGAAGCTGCCACCGCGTACCGACTGGGCGCCGAAAAAAAAGACCACGTGCTGAAAGCTCGCGCGCGCATGCTGCAGTCTGCGGTGCAGGGCGCCAAGTTCGAAGAGCAAATTGATGATGGCGCGAGCCGCGTGCCTTCGTCCCAACTGGCCTGCGAATTCGCCCGCGAGGCACTGGAGTCCGCAAAGCAAACGCAGAATCGCCGTCTCATCGCCAAAGCCCACATCGCGCTGGGCCTGGCGCTCTGTCTCGATTTCCCCGATGACCTGGAAGCTATCCAGAGTTGCATCGACGGCGCCGCCGCTCTACTGAAACCCGCGCATCAGGATTATGTGTGGAGAGAACTGCAGGAGCTCAAACGCAAATTGCGCGGCGCTGGCGACATCAACGCCACACTGCGCGAATGGTCGCAAGGCATCGTCGGCAACAAATCGTTTCAGCAGGTGAGCGAAGAGTTCGCCGCCATCGTTATCCCCAAAGTGTGGCGCCGCGAAAATCGCAAGGTCGCGCGCGTGGCCGCGCGTCTCTCCATCTCCCCCAAAAAAGTCCGCCGCATCCTCCGCGATCAAAACCTGCTAAAACACTCCGCCCCCGACTAATCCTTCAAAATTGCCAAATAGCCGTATCTACTGCCCCGAGTAATACCCGTCGCGCGCCTGAACCGCCAAGTCCTTGCCCTTCACCGTCACATGCAGCTTGTGATACCCCGCTCCCGTATTCTTGTCCGGCGTGTAACCCAGGCTGTACTGATTCCGCAGCTCCTCCTGGATCTGCGCATAAATTTTCTCCACGGTCTCTTTCTTCGACACTTCAAATAATCTTCCGCCGGTCTCTTTCGAAATCTGCTCGAGAATCTTCTTCCCGTCGGGATGCTCCGCCTCCGGACGCCTTCCGCCGCCTCCGCGCCGCCCCATTCCGACCGGCCCCATCATCACGCCTCCACCCCGCCCGCCATATCCTTCGTCGTCCTTAAACAAAATGGAGTAAACGACGGTGTCCGATTTTTGCGCCGTCTCGATCGCGGTAGCCAATCCTTCGCGGCTGCCGTGATCGACCCCGTCGGAAAGAATCACCAGCGCCTTGCGCCCCTGCTGTTTGCTCATCAACTCGTCGCCTGAAAGATAAATCGAGTCATAGAGCAGCGTTCCGCCGCCACCGCGACCGGAGCCGCGCCCACCGCCTCCGCCACCACGCCGGCCTCCGCCAATTCCACCAATGCCACCGCCGCCCTGACCTCCGCCGCCTTGCCTGCCACCGTTCTGCCCACCACCACTATTACTCGAGTCCATCTGCGGCATCTGCAGCGACTGCAGCGCAGCCTGCAGTTTTGGGCGCGAACTGGTGAAGTCTTCCAGCAATTCCACTTCGCGATCAAAATGAATCACGAACGCCAGATCCTTGGAACGGAGCATTTGGTCGAGAAAGGTGTAGCTGGCGGTGCGCTCTTCTTCCAGCACACGGCGCTGGCTCAAGCTGGTATCCACCAGCAACCCCAGCCGCAGCGGCAAATCATTTTCCCGCGCAAAATAATTAACCGCTTGCGGACGCCCATCTTCTTCGACGGCAAAATCTTCTTTCTTCAAATCTGCAATAATCTTCCCGTGCTTGTCGTGAACCGTGGCCGCAATACTCACGGTTTTCACGTCCACGGCAATCTTCTGCGCGCTGCGCGTCAAGTCGTCGGAACTTTCGCCTTTGCGCGGCTGATCCTGTGGTTCCTGTTGCTGCCGCTCTGAAGTTGGCGGATCTTTTTGCTCTTGGGCGGCGGCTTCGAATGCTACGCCCGCGCAAGTCAGCGCAGTCGCGATCAAAACGGTGCTTATCTTCCAAACCTGGACCCGCATGAATCTCCTCACTCGCTTTTTTGTGCCTCATCCACTCGCGGATTGCATTTGGGCGTAAGAACTGCGCGGATGCAACGAATTTTGCCGACAAGTCAGCATCGCCTATTCAAGTAGGTTCCCGCTCCGCTCGGAATTAGTTCCCACATTTTCTTACAATCTTTATTTTTGCGCTCGCCGGCTCGGCATCTTAATTCTTCGCGCCAGAGTTGGCGTTATACTGTCCTCACGCGCCCGTAGCTCAGCGGATCAGAGCATCTGGCTTCGAACCAGAGGGTCGGGAGTTCGAATCTCTCCGGGCGCGCCATCTTCCCGCGCGATCGATTCCACAAACAAAATCGCCTCGGTGACTCTTACTTCACTCTTACGGGTCGTACTTGTCGTTTTTCTGTTTTTCGAGCAACCCACGTAAGCCCGCCGCCATCTACTTCCCTGCGAGCGCAAATACGCACTTGCGAAGACGGCCATCTTCAGTTTCCCGAATACGTCCTTTAAGAACTTTTAGGCCGCATTCGAACCACGACCTGATTTCGCGTAGTTAAAAAATCAAACGGAGAGCGTCCTTGACTAAGCTGCTGCTTCGCATTCTTGCTTTAGCATTCCTCGCCACTTCCATCCTGCCAACCCGCGCGTCGGCGCAAGAGTTGAGCGCTTACGTTGGCCTCGGCACGGCCACCGACAGCGCGGCCACCAGTTCCGGCTGCGCCTCCAAATTTATTTTTGACGCCATCACTGGAAACTGCGAGCCGGCCGCCACCATGGGCGGAGTTTTCGGCGTATTCGGCGCGGACTATATGTTTCGCGAGCATCTCGGCGTCAGCGGCGAATACGCCTTTCGTTTCGCGCAAGCCGACTATCTGCCCAATGCCGGAGTCAAAGCGCGCCCGGCCTTCTACGACATTAACGCCATCTATCAGCCGCTCTCTTCCAAGTCTCGCCTCGTTCCCGTGCTCGAAGGCGGCCTCGGCGGCGCGAAAACCTCGTTCTACTTCAGCCAGCAGTCCTGCATCACGCTGAACGCCTGCACCACCCAAAGCGGCCTCTTCGCCAGCGCCAACCATTTCCAATTGCACGGCGCCGTCGGCGTGAAAATCTACGTCAAGCCCAACATCTTCATCAAGCCGCAATTCGATCTGCACTGGGTCCACAACTTGAATCAGGACTACGGCCGCAACACCGTCCCGCAATATACCGTCTCGATCGGATACACTTTCGGGCGCCAGTAAGTCGGGACAGAAAATCGCACAAGCGAGGATCCCGAACGAGGCGCTGGGATCCTCACGCATGTGCGTGCAACGCTTCTCAACGAACGAATTTCAGAATTACCGCCGCTACCAGCAGCACCAGCAACACCAGTAGAAATATCTCACTCTCCGGTCCCTTTTTGTTGGGGCGCGGGCCGACATGCCGCAGCGGGTCCTCCGCGATCTTGGGCCGCTCAAATTGACTCATCGGAATCAGTGGGGAACTGAAACGGTAGCCTTTATCCGTTTCAATCTGAAACCTACGCTTTAATCCCGCAGGGGCGTATCAAGGAAAGACCTTAGACCGCTTGGCATCCCGCGACGATTCCCCGCTACCACAGCGACGTTAACCCCTGTCCTCAGATGGATTAGCAAGGCAATTGCAGGCCAAGCCATAACTGAATCAAATTGATCCTGCCCCCGCCTAAATCATAATTCTTTGACATCTTTGCCGGCTAACCTTCCGCGACGCCTAAAGTCTTACGAGGCGGAGAACCCTGTAATGAACGATGGAACCAGGTCATTTCTGCAATACCGTGTGCCTGCGATCGTTTTGGCCGTCATAACGCTGGCGCTCGCCACTCGCGGGGCCAGCGTGAACGACAAATCGACTCTCGAAGAAACATCCACGCGCCCCAGAGAGCATTTCCAGAACACCGAGGTCATCTACCACCTG
>DATCOK010000424.1:0-7946 GCA_036564765.1 Candidatus Acidiferrum sp.
CGTTTCAAAGTTCAGCCGCTTTTCACTGGCGACGAATCCTCCTCGGCACTTTTGAGTAATGGCGCCAAGGCCCATCAGCTCTTCGGCTATCCGTCCGTCACCGTGCCCGAAATGATCGAGTGGACCGCAGCATGGGTATCCGCCGGCGGTTCCCGTTTGAACAAGCCCACGCACTTCGAAGTCCGCGATGGAAAGTTCTGATGACTCTGCGCGAAAAACTCCTCTCCGGCTTGGTCATTCCCGCCCACCCGCTGGCCCTGAATCACAAGAGAACACTCGACGAGCGCAGGCAGCGCGCCCTAACGCGCTACTACTTAGCGGCCGGCGCCGGAGGCATTGCCGTCGGTGTGCACACCACGCAATTTGCCATACGCGACCCGCGCATCGGCCTCTTCGAACCCGTCTTGCGCATCGCCGTGGAGGAAATGCGCGGCACCGATGCCGTGAAGATCGCAGGTGTGTGCGGAAAAACCCCGCAAGCCGTCGCCGAAGCGGAAACCGCCGCGCGCCTCGGCTACGACGCCGTACTGCTCAGCCTAGGCGCGCTTCCCGATGCTCCTGTTGCCGATCTCCTCGAACATTCGCGAGCCATCGCTTCCGTCATTCCGGTGGTCGGCTTTTATCTGCAGCCCAGCGTGGGTGGGCGCATCCTTACTTTCGAATTCTGGCGCAAGTTCTGCCACATCGAAAATGTCGTAGCCATCAAGGTCGCGCCCTTCAATCGTTATCAGACGCTCGAGGTCATCCGTGCCTTCGCCGCATCAGGCCGCACCCGCGAAATCGCGCTATACACCGGCAACGACGACAATATTCTCCTCGACCTGCTCACTACCTACGAATTCAACGGTCAGCAACTCCGCTTTTCCGGCGGCTTGCTAGGTCACTGGGCAGTATGGACGAAAAAAGCCGTGGAACATCTCGCAGAAGCAAAATGCCAGAACGCAAAGATTCCTTCCGCCACGCTCACTCTGGCCCAGCAAATCACCGACGCCAACGCCGCGCTGTTCGATCCCGCTCACCACTTCCACGGCTGTATTGCCGGCCTGCACGAAATTCTGCGCCGCCAGGGCTTACTCGAAGGCCGCTGGTGTCTCGACCCCAACGAGGATCTATCGCCCGGCCAGGCCGAGGAAATCAATCGCGTCTGCGCCGCCTATCCTCATCTGCAGGACGACGATTTTGTGCGGGAACATCGCGACGAATGGCTGGACCAATGATCGCTGCTTTAAATCTTCACCTTCTCGCCTGTGCGCGCCGCGCGATAAATGGCTTGCGCCAGCGCCAAGCTCCGCCGGCCTTCCAACCCGTTACAGCGCGGCTCCCGGTTCGTTCGAATTGCCTCCAGAAAATCTTCCAGCACCGCCTGGTGCCCGCGCGCGTCGCTCACCACCGGAGAAGACGAGCTAACATTTTTGTCCGCCTCCGACCCGCGCAACAATTTGTCCGAAGAATTTCTGATATCCGCCGCCAGCAAGCGATCTTGTTCCAGGATAACCGTGCCGTTCGTCCCGGTCAGCTCCAGCCGCCGCGGATAGCCAGGATAGACGGAAGTCGTCGCCTGCAACACCCCCAACGCTCCGCTCGCGAATTCCAGGAGCGCCGTCAACGTGTCCTCTGCTTCCATTTTGTGCAGTGCCGTCTTGGACATCGCCTGCACGCTCTTGACGTCGCCGAACATCCACAACATCAAATCCAGCGTATGCACCGCCTGATTGATCAGCGCCCCGCCGCCGTCCAAGTCCCACGTTCCGCGCCATCGCGACTTTTCATAGTATTCCGGCGGCCGGTACCACTTCACCCGCGCGTCCGCCAGAATCGACCGCCCCAGCGATCCGGCCTCCACAAACTTTTTCACCTGGAGAATATCCGGATTGCTGCGATCCTGAAAAAACACACCCAATTTCACGCCGGCCTTGTTCGCCTCTTCGATCAATGCATCGGCTCGCTCCAACGTGATGTCGATGGGCTTTTCCGTCAGTACGTGCAAACCCTGCCGTGCAGCAGCGATTCCCTGCTCCGCGTGCAGTCCCGATGGGCTGCCGATCGCCACCATCGCCATCGGCCGATGGGCCAGGAATTTCTCAAACTCCCAATAAGGCACGCCGCCATATTCTCGGCGCAACCGCTCCACCTTTTCCCGGTTCGCGCCAAATACCGCCGCGATCTCCACGCCGGGAATCGCCCGCGCCGCTCGCGCATGTGTCTCGCTGATATTTCCTGCGCCGATCAATCCGATGTGCGTCGTCATTTTTCGCCGCGCGAACTCTGCAGCCATACCATAACATCGTCGGCCGCGCGCTCTGAACCCTTTGAAGTTGCTGCACCATTTCCCATGAGGTACACCGAAAGGCAAAAAAATGGACAAACTGAACAGCTCCATGGATCGCAGAACCTTCCTCAACAATTCCGCCAAGGTCATCGGCGGCAGTGCCGCGCTAGGAAGCTCCGCGCTTTCCTACAGCCGCATCGCCGGAGCCAACGATCGCATCTCCATCGGCCACATCGGCATCGGCAATCGCGGCACCGAGCTCGATGAAATCGCCTCCAAACTAAAACAAAGCCATAACATCCAGATGACCGCCATCTGCGATCTCTGGTCCGTCAACCGCCAAAAAGCACTCGCCGCCAACACCGCCTTTTACGGCAAAGCTCCACGCGAATATAAAGACCCGGAAGAATTGCTGGCCGCGCACGACCTCGACGCCGTGATGATCTCCACCCCCGAGCATTCTCATTCCCCGCTGTTAAAACTTGCCGCTGAAGCCCGCAAGGACATTTACGTCGAAAAACCCATGGGCAATGTGCTGTCGGAGGTGAAAGCTGGGCGCGATGCGGTGCTGCAGAATAAAGTCATCGCCCAGGTCGGAACCCAGCACCGCAGCGAGCCCTATCCCAAGATGGCGCGCGAAACCATCCACAGCGGCGCCCTCGGTGACGTCAGCAAAATCGAGATCGTCTGGAACTATCACGGCCCGCGCTGGCGCGGCCGCCCGGAAGTCTCACAAATCCGCGAAGCCGACACCAACTGGTCCAAGTGGCTCATGACCAAGCCGCAGCGCCCGTTCGATCCGCGCCTTTATTTCGAGTTTCGTCTCTATCGGGAATTTTCCGGCGGCATCTCCGACCAGTGGATGAGCCACGGCATCGATCTCGTCCATTACTTCATGAACGAGAAGCTCCCGCTCTCGGCCACCGCCAGCGGCGGTATCTTCGCATGGTATGATGGCCGCGAAAATGCCGACACCTTTCAGGCCCTCTTCGAATATCCCCAGGGGTTTATGGTGAGTTACGCCACCAGTTTTGGAAATGACTCGCCCAGCTTCACGCGTTACATGGGCAAGAAAGCTACCTTGGTCAATCTGGGCGGAGAAGGCAGTCCGCGCTATCAACTTGTCGAAGAAAAAGGCAATCACGAAGAAAATCCCGACGTCGACAAGGAACGCGCGAGCAAATATTTATTGTTGCCCGGCGAAACAGGTCTGCCCCCTATGGGCATCGACGACATGTCCACGGAACACATGGCCAATTGGGTCGAATGCATGCGCAGCCGCACGCAGCCGATCGCCACGGTTCACAATGGCTTTGCGCAATCTCTGGCCTGCATGATGGCCACCAAAGCCTACTGGACCGGCAGAAAGCAGTACTGGGACGCCCAAGCCGAAGAAATCACCGACCAGCCGCCGCAGAAAAGTTAGTTTTGGATGGACCGTTGCGGAATCACAGAGGAATAACCAAGCGGGCAAGTCGCCGGCGCGCTAAACGCTCGCCGTGCGCATCTCCTCGGCCAGATGTTCGCTAGCGCGGATCGCCAGCGCCATGATCGTCAGCGTCACGGACTTTTCCGGGTGTGAGACAAAACACGCCGCATCCACCACCAGCAAATTTTTAATATCGTGGCAGCGGTTCCACGTATCCAGCACCGATTTCTTCGGATCTTCGCCCATGCGTGCTCCGCCCGCTTCGTGCGTGACGCTCCCCATCGGATACGGACTACGGGGCTTGTACGGCAGTAATTCCGCGCCGGATACCTTCAATATCTCTTCCATCTGCCCGCACATCTCGTCGCGAATCGCAAACGCATGGTCGTATTCCGCGTTGGTGTGAAAGCGCACCTGCGGAATCCCATAGCGATCCGTCAATCCTTCGCGGTCGATCTCCACGTAATTCGTTTCGAACGGCAATCCTTCGCCGTACCCCGTGATGTACACCGCCGCGGGATACAACTCCTTGATGCGTTTTTTGTATGCCGACCCGAATCCCGGCAGCTCCGCGCCCGGCCCCGGCCCCATGCTGCAGCCCGTATCCACCGTGAAGCGATACCCACGCAGGAATTTGTCGTTCTTCTTTCCGTAGTTGTACCGCGGGATATACAAGCTGTTCGCGCCCGGCCCGTCATCGTTCGTGGAAGGAAGTCCCGTCAGCGACGGGAAAAATCCCGACATGCGGTTGAACGCCACGTGCTCCATCAAATAGCGGCCCAGCGTTCCGCTCGAATTTCCCAATCCATTCGGAAATTCCCGGTTGCGCGAATTCATCAAAATTCGCAGCGACTCCACCATCGAAGCGCCCAGCACCACGGTCTTGCCATACACCTCGTGCTCCTGCAGGTTGGTCGTGTCGACATACGAAACGCCCCGCGCTTTGCCGGTGTTCCGGTCCATTAACACCCGGTGCACCGCCGCATTCGTCCGCAGCGTGAAATTCGGCATTTTCTGCATGCGTGGGAAAAGTACTTCGAGCGTGCTGAACCGCGATGCGGTATCGCATCCGTAATTGCAAGCGCCGCAGTAATGGCACGCCAATCGGTTGTCGTACGGCTTGCTCAACACCGCCAGCGGCATCGAAACCGTCTTCATTCCCAGCTTCGCCGCGCCTTTTTTGATTAGCAACTCGCCGCAACGTGCTTTGAACGGCGGCAGCGCATTCTTGCTCGCCGGCGAATTAAAAACCTCTTCCCCGCCGCCGGAAACTCCAATCAACGCCTCGGTCTTGTCGTAGTACGGCGCGAGATCTTCGTACGTAAACGGCCAATCTTCGCCAAAACCGTCCTGCTTGCTTTTCGGTTTGAAATCCAGCGGGCCGAATCTTCCCGATTCGCGGCCCCACACCAGCGTTCGCCCGCCTACTGCGCGCACGCGCGTCCACGTAAATTTCGCCCCGGGCCCCAGCGCGTAAGGGTCCTCTTCCGGAATGGTGAACAGGTGATCGGTCCACTCGTTGATCTTCCATTCCATGCCCTGCGGTAATTCTCCGTACTGTCCAGGCTTCCCGCTTCCGCGATACGGCCAGCGGTAAGGCGGCTTATGCGTGTGAAAATCCTTGCGCGGGTCGATCATGCGCCCCGCTTCCAGGCACAAAACTTTCAGCCCTTTCGAAGCGAGCGTGTACGCTGCAACTCCGCCGGAAGCCCCGGAGCCCACCACAATCACGTCGTAAATTTCCTGCGTAGCCAATTAGCTCCCTCAACTCTTCGATGAAACGGCGCCGCGCGTACGTTCCGTTACACGCTCGAATATTTCCGGCACAGCGTCTTAATCTTATCCAGCAATTTCGGCACGCCGGTCATGGGATCTTCCTCGCCCTCGTACTCCGCCGACATGTAGCCCTTGTAATTGCCTTTCGCAAATAACTTCCACATGCGCTCCAGGTCAACCGGCCCCTTCGAAGTGGAAAATACATCGCGAACGTGCACGTGCGTCGCTTGCGGTACGCAAGCCTCCACCTCGGCATACATCTCCTCATCCGTCTTTGCTTCAAAGTTGGTAATGTCCAGATTCACACCCGCGAACGGTGAGTCCACCTTGCGCAAAATTTCCAGAATCATCGAGGCGCGCGCCGTAATCCCGCCGTGGCTCTCGATGCCTAGCGTAATTCCCTTTTTTCCAGCGTACTCGCACGCCGGTTTCATGCACTCCACCACCCAACCGATCCCCTGCGCTTCGGTCGCGCCATTTGGCAGCGAGCCTCCGAATACTCGCAGGTGCGAAGAGCCCAGCATCTCCGTGACGTCCACCCACTGCTGAATTTTTCGCACCTCTTCCGCGCGCAGCGCTCCGCCCGCCTGGCACATCTCCGTGCGAATGGCCACGCCCGACAGCGGAATTCCATTCTTGAACGCCACATGCCGCAGCGAACTCAGATATTCCGGCTCCGTGGATTTGAGCCAATAGGTCGTGACGTCCACGCCTTGCACGCCCATCTCCGCGCACTTGACTATGAATTTCTCCATGGTCATCGTCCCGGCATTGAAATAACGTAAGTAGGAAAGGGCGCAGCATCCCACCAACAGCCGCGCACTCGTACTCGGTTCCGCAGCCTTCGCGGTGCCTGCTAAATAGTTCGCACCAGGCAACGTCGCCGATGCTGCCGCCGCTCCCACCAAAAAATCCCTTCGGTCCACGCCTTTGCTCATTTCCTCACCACAATCAACAATTCATCATCGCCAAACTCGGTTTGCTGCGCACTCTCAGGCCTGGTGCTCCGGGTGCGTACATCCCGGAAAATCCGCCATGTAATTCAATCCCTGAAAATCCAACACATCGATCAACCCGATCTTCGAAGTATAAAAACCCTCCACAGCCATCTCTTTCAGGGTCGTGAAGAAGGTGAATCCTTCATGATGCAGCGTCGCATCACGCTCCGGCGCGCTCATTTCCGTCAACAGTTTCAAACGATCTGTTTCCGTCGCATCGCGAAAACTCTTGCCGAATTGCCTCTGGCTCTCACGCTCCAGATAAGTCAGCCCGTCGACCCACTCCTTTTGCAGCGATGGCCGAAACTCCGCGGCGGAAAAAACCACAAAATCGACGTAGTCGGCCACCCGCGCCTCTTTCGCTCCGGGCGCCTCGTCGGTGGGAATAATCATGGCCGCCAAAATCTCGACCGTCTGGAACTCTTCGGGGTTGAAGAATTGCGGGGCATACGCTGCAGCGGGCTCGGCTTCCACTTCCTGATGATGCATTCCGGCGATACCTACTAACCGATTTTCATCTCCATGCACCGCCTGCATCGGAAGCCACGAAGCCAAAAATTGGCGCCCGGCCAACGTCGCACTGAGCATCCCCAGATACTTCAGTGCGCCGCGCCTCGAAATCACCTGATCGCTCATTCATCTCCGCCCGTTCACAGTATCCCGCAGCCTACCCAGCGCATTCCATCACAAAGTGCTTCGAATCACCGAAAAATCGGTGGCTAAAATGGCTCGGCACAATCGCTGACCGCAGTTGCTATTCCCGGAGCACACCCGCAAACTGGCTGCATTGCCAATCCCTCAACTTCGGAAATCTATGAGAAGCCTCCCAGTTTTTCTTTCCGCCGCTGCGCTCTTCACCATTTGGCCGGCTGCCGCTACAGCTTCGTCCGCTAATAATTCCAGCAGGGGTCGGGAGCTCCGGGTTGTAAGTCACGTCGATCTTTCGCGATACCTCGGCAAGTGGTACGAGATTGCTCGTTACCCCAACCGCTTCGAACGCGACTGCGCTTCCGACGTCACCGCAAGTTATGCTGCCCAATCCGACGGCCGCATCGAGGTCGTGAACGTTTGTAGCCGAAATGATGGCAAGCAGAAGACCGCCCGAGGCAAAGCCAAGATCGTGGACCCGGCCACTAACGCAAAGCTGAAAGTTACATTTTTCTGGCCCTTTTACGGCGACTATTGGATCATCGCGCTCGGGCCCGAGTACAACTATGCGGTCATCGGTGAGCCAGGAAGAAAGTACTTGTGGATTTTGAGCCGCACGCCGGGTTTGGACGATGCCCTCTACGTTTCCATCCAGCGCCAGATCTCCGCAGCGGGTTACGACCCGGCAAAATTGGTGATGACTCCGCAGAAGGATGTGGCCATTGCTCGCAAGGCGGAACGCTAAAAATGCTTAGTTGTTTTCCATCCGTTGTTATCCGCACAGCCGCCGGCGCTTCGCTGTTCGCTTTGCTTCTCTGTCCACACC
>DATCOK010000425.1:0-6413 GCA_036564765.1 Candidatus Acidiferrum sp.
GGCATGGATCTGGAGATGCTCTCGGCCATTGCGCGGCAATCGCCGCAGGAAAACATGGAAGATTCGCGCCGCATGGCGCGGCTGTTCCGGCGCATCTGGAGTTTTACCAAGCCGCTGATCGCGGCAGTCAATGGCGCGGCGCTGGCCGGCGGCTGCGGGATCGCCACCCTTTGTGACTTCACGCTGGCCGTTCCGGAAGCAAAATTCGGCTACACCGAAGTGAAGATCGGTTTCCTGCCGGCCATTGTTTCTGTTTTTTTGACGCGCCAGATTGGCGATAAGCGCGCCCGCGATCTACTTCTTACCGGACGCATGATCAGCGCCGTCGAAGCCAAGGAGCTCGGGCTCGTGACCGAAATCGTGGAGCCGGCGCATCTGCAATTTCGCGCGCGAGAATTAGCCGCCGTGCTCATCGAAGCGAGCCCCAGCAGCATCACGCGTGCCAAGCGTTTGCTGACCGCCGCGGCCGCCGCCGGTGTCGACGCGGACCTGGAACGCGCTATCCTCGAGAACGCACGCATCCGCTCGACGCCGGATTTTAAGGAGGGGCTCGCGTCGTTTCTCGAGAAGCGTAAACCGCAATGGCAAGGCGAGACCGAGGAATGAACCCTGCAAGAGAATGCGAAATTGTGAGGCTCGCGCATGGTTGAGTATCACGACGCGGCCGTGCGCGTGCGCTACGCCGAGACCGACCAGATGGGCGTGGTCTATCACGCCAACTATCTGATCTGGTTCGAAGTGGGCCGTGTGGAACTGATCCGCGCGCTGGGCCTCGAATACAAAACGATGGAAACCGCCGACGATTGCCAAATCGTGGTCGCCGAGGCGCACTGCCGCTACCTACATCCCGCGCGATATGACGAGCAGTTGCGCGTGCGCACACGCATCGCCGAAGCTAAAAATCGCACCATTCGCTTTTCGTACGAAGTGTTTCGCGACCACGACAGCCATCTGCTGGCCACCGGCGAAACGGTGCACGTGATCTGCGGCAGCAATGGCCGCCCAAAACTGCTGCCCGAAAAATATCGCAGCGTTTTTGGCGCGGCGGCGGTCACTGCTGTGTCAAAAAACAATTCTCGGGACAATTCATGATCGCTTACGTCCTGGACATCCGCCCATGAACATTCGCCTCACCGGAAACGAACTGACCTTCGAGCAACTCCTCGACGTGGCGCTGCGCCATGCGAACGTGGAACTCGATGCATCCGCGATCGAGCGTATGAAGGCCTCGCGCGCGGTGGTCGACAAACTGGTGGCCTCCGGTGCCACCGCATACGGCATCAACACCGGCTTCGGCAAACTTGCTTCGGTGCGCATTTCGCCGCAACAGGTGCAGCAGCTGCAGATTAATCTGGTGCGCTCGCATGCCTGCGGCGTCGGCGAACCGCTGAGCGAAGCGGAAACCCGCGCGATGATGCTGCTGCGCGCCAACGCGCTGGCTAAAGGCCTGAGCGGCATTCGCCCGCACGTGGTCGACACGCTTTGCCAGATGCTGAACGCCCAGGTGCATCCGCTGATTCCCTCGCAGGGCTCGGTGGGCGCTTCGGGTGATCTCGCTCCGCTGGCGCATCTCGCGCAGGTGGTCATCGGTGAAGGCCGCGCCAAATATCGCGGAGAAATTCTCGACGGCGCGGTGGCGCTGCAACGCGCAGGAATCAAGCCGGTGTCGCTCGAAGCGAAGGAAGGCCTCTCGCTGCTCAACGGCACGCAAGGCATGCTCGCGCTGCTCGGTCTTGCGCTAGCCGAAGCGGACGCGCTCGCGGACGCCGCTGACATTGCGGCGGCGCTTTCTCTCGATGCTCTTCGCGGCAGTCCCGGCGCATTCGATCCGCGCATCATGCAGGCGCGGGCCTACCGCGGCGCCGCCATCACGGCGAAAAATCTCGCGCGGCTTAACGAAGGGAGCCAGATTCGCGAATCGCATCGTTCGAACGAGAAAGACCCGCGCGTGCAGGACGCTTACAGCCTGCGTTGCACGCCACAGGTGCATGGCGCGGTGCGCGATTCGCTGGCGCAGGCGCGGGCCATGGCGGAAGTGGAACTCAACAGCGCCACGGACAATCCATTGGTCTTTGCACAAGGCAAAGACAATGCGTCCGACAACGGTGACGGCAAAGGCGACATCGTGAGCGGCGGAAATTTTCATGGCCAGCCGCTGGCCATGGCCGCTGATCAGGTGGCCATTGCGATCGCCACACTGGGGGGCATCAGCGAGCGGCGCATCGAGCAGATGACCAATCCCCTGACCAGCATGCTTCCTGCATTTCTCACTCCCGAACCGGGACTTAATTCGGGCTTCATGATCGCGCAGGTCACCGCCGCGGCGCTCACCAGCGAAAACAAAGCGCTGGCCATGCCGCATTCCGTCGATTCCATTTCCACTTCCGGCAATCAGGAAGATTACGTCTCCATGGGCATGAGCGGTGCGCGGCGCCTTACACGTATGCTCACCAATCTGCGCCACACGATTGCCATCGAATTGCTTTGTGCTTGCCAGGGCATCGATCTGCTGGCTCCGCTCACCACCGGCACGCTGGCGCAAAAAGCCTACGCGGCCGTGCGCGACAAATCCGCCAAGCTGACCAATGATCGCCCGCTGGCTCCCGACATCAATGCGATCTCGGAGCTGCTGCTCGACTCCGCATTCACAAAAATAATTTCCTGAGAAACGGATGCAACGCTACAAGGCCAAGGCCAGTCAGAACACCGATGGGAACGAAAACGTAGGGCGTCCCAGGTTCGCGCTCTGAACCTGGGTCTTATTTCTCCAGAGCCATTCGCGAATGCAAACCACACGCCGCAATTTTCTCCGAACCGCCGCAGCCTCGACCGCAATCGCCGCGCTGCCGAAATCTTCGCTTTGCGTCACGCCAGACGAAGCACTGCAGAGCAAACTGGCCGCCGACCCTCTTCGCCCCCAATTCCACCTACTGCCCGCCAAAAACTGGATGAACGATCCAAACGGCCCGATTTACTGGAAGGGCCAGTACCACATGTTTTTTCAGTACAACCCTAACGCTGCGGTGTGGGGCGACATGCATTGGAACCACGCCGTAAGCCCGGACATGATTCACTGGCGGCATTTAGCGGTAGCGCTCGCTCCCACGCCCGGCTGGGACGACGCCGACGGCTGCTTCACTGGAAGCGCCGTGGACGACCGCGGAACGGCGACCATCCTTTACACCGGCGTAAAAGGCGTTGCGGTGGAGCGCGCCACGCTGCGCGACGGCACGCACAATTTTCGCGAAGTGCAGTGTCTGGCTACTTCGACTGATCCGCAACTGCGCACATGGAACAAGTACCCACGGCCGGTCATTGAGCCGCCTGACGATCCGCAACTGGCGGGATTTCGCGACCCATTTTTATTTCGACAGGGAGAGAACTGGATTCTCGGGGTGGCGGCAGGCCATTTCAAAAAAGGCGGCTGCGTGCTGCTGTACCGTTCGAAGGATTTGCGTTCGTGGGAAGCACTTCACGAACTGGCTTCAGGTCATTGGACGCAAAAAGAGTCGGTGAACCCGGTCGATTCCGGCGAAATGTGGGAGTGCCCGGATTTTTTTTCGCTGGGCAAGAAACACGTGCTGCTCTATTCCACGGCGGGAAACGTTTTTTGGGAATCCGGCGAACTCGACGAGAAAGAGTTGACATTCCACAGCGAACGCCGAGGCTTTCTCGATCACGGCGCCTACTACGCGCAGAAAACGCAGCTGGACGCCGACGGCAATCGTATTCTGTGGGGCTGGATTCCCGAAAAACGCCCGGACGCCGAACTATTGAAAGCGGGCTGGGCCGGCTGCATGGCCCTGCCGCGCGTGTTGTCGCTCAGCTCCGACGGCGAACTCGAAATGACCGTGGCGTCCGAAGTGCATTCCCTGCGGGAGAAATCCCTGGCGCTCTCTCCAAAGAATTCCGCCGCAAATTCTGAAGTGCTGGAGGCGATCCGCATCGACGATTTGCGCGCGGAACTAATTTGGAAAAGCTCGGCGTCAGCGACAAGGCTTTCGCTCACGGATAACCACGGCCCCTGGTGGGAAATTTCTATCGCACAAAAGGAATCCAGCAGCGCATTCACGGTAAACGGCACAACGGTGGAGCTACCGGCAAGCTTGACTAAACAACACACCTTCCACCTGTTTCTGGACGGCTCCGTTGCCGAACTCATTGTCGACCGCCGCCACGCGCTAACCACCCGCATCTACCGCCAACCAAAAGGTCCCTTGCAGATCAGACTGAATAGCGGAGCGGTGCTGGCCGGCTTCGAAGGCTGGCAACTGCGCGCGATCTCCAACGATCGCCTCTCCACCTAGGTAAAACGTTGCTCGAAAAATCGGCGAGTCCTTCAGGACATTCTTCGTCCATGGTCGTCAAACGATGGGATGCCTAGGCGAGCCTCGCGTGGGGGCCGCGACCGGTTTTTGCAAAGGATTTCACCGCCATACGAGCGAAACGAACCTCACCATCCCGGAAACATTTTCGCCTTTTCAGCCGTTACGTACTTCGAGGGAGAACTTCGCATGAACAACCTGCTGCAGGACCTCAAACACGGTTTACGCGTGCTGCTGAAAAATCCTGCCTTCACCGCCGCGGCCATCCTGGTCCTCGCGCTCGGCATCGGGGCCAACACGGCCATCTTCAGCGTCGTAAATGCCGTTCTGCTTCGGCCACTTCCCTTTGCCGACGCGGGACGCCTGGCCATGGTTTCGCACGTGCCCCCGCCCAAGAGCTTTCCCGGCATGACCACCTTCGCCGTTTCCGCAGCGAACTTTCTGGATTGGCAGCGGCAGAGCCAGTCGTTCGAAAATATGTCCATCTTCACCGGCTCCAGCTTGAATCTCACCGGGCGCGAGCAACCTGAAGCGCTGCAGGGTGCGGCGGTCTCCTCCGATTTTTTCGCGGTGTTGCGCAACCATCCGCTGCTCGGGCGCACGTTTGTGCCTGAAGAAGATCAACCCGGAAAAGATCATGAAGTGATACTCAGCTACGGCCTGTGGAAAAGCCGTTTTGCGGCGGATCCGGATATCGCTGGCCACATCGTGCAGCTCGACGGCGAACCGTACCTCATCGCGGGCGTGATGGGAGAAAAATTTCACTTCCCGGGTTTCGCGCAATATTGGAAGCCGATGGGCTGGACCGACAAGGAACGCGCCGTTCGCGGCGAGCACCACTACATGGTGGTAGCGCGGCTCAAACCGCAAACGACTGTAGCGCAAGCTAACGCGGAAATGAGCGCCATCTCCAGCCGGCTCGCGGAACAATATCCGGAAGACAACAAGGGTTGGGGCGCGCGGGTGGATCCGCTGCGCGAGAGCATGGTCGGAGACGTAAGGCCGGCTCTGCTGGTTCTGCTCGGCGCGGTTGCTTTCGTGCTGCTCATCGCCTGCGCGAATGTCGCGAACCTCGTTCTCGCGAAAACGTTCGGCCGGCGCAAGGAAATTGCCATTCGCGTGGCGCTGGGCGCCAGCAGCAGCCGGGTCGTCCAGCAAATTCTCGCCGAAACGGTTTTGCTCTCGTTCGCCGGTGGCATACTCGGATTGCTGCTCGCACATTTCGGCATTCAACTCACGCTGAAATTTCTCGCCGACAACTTACCGAAGTCCACCGAAGTCGCGCTCGATTCCAGCGTGTTACTTTTCACTTTGCTGATTTCTCTCGCCACCGGGCTGCTCGCCGGGTTCGTGCCGGCGCTGCGGCTCACCAAAACCAACGTCAACGAATCCCTCAAGCAGGGCCTGGGTAAAACCGACTCCGATTCCGGCGGCAATCGCACCCGCGGCTTCCTGGTGGTTTCCGAAGTGGCGCTCTCGCTGATGCTGCTGGTCGGCGCCGGGCTGATGATCCGCAGTCTATGGGTGCTCAGCAGCGTGGATGCGGGTATCGATCCGCACAACGTTTTGACCATGACGGCGGTGGTGCCGCGCATGAAATATTCGACTCCACGTGCGGAGACGGTATTTTTCGATCGCGTGCTGGAGCAGGTCCGTGCACTTCCCGGAGTGACGTCCGCGGGACTCATCGACGATCTTCCGTTGAGCGGCGACGGCTCGCATCAACCGGTGGCCATCGAAGGGCGGCCGGTCCAAGCGTTGTCCGATCAGCCGGAAGTCGACACGCGCGAGATTTCGCCGGGTTATCTCAGCACCATGCGCATACCAGTGCACCGCGGCCGCGATTTCACCGAGGCCGACAACGCCGATCATGCCGCGGTTGCGCTCATCAGCGAATCGATGGCCAAGCGCTTCTGGCCCAATGAAAACCCCCTCGGGCGGCACCTCACCATGTCTTTCAATCCCGGAGTGCTGCGCGAAATTGTCGGCATCGTCGGCGACGTAAAAATGGACGGGCTCGACCTGGCCGCGTCCTATGCGACGGTCTATCTTCCGGTCGATCAGATTTCTGCGGCGAGTGGTGAGGAT
>DATCOK010000426.1:0-7833 GCA_036564765.1 Candidatus Acidiferrum sp.
CGTCTACTCCGTGCAAGTGCCGCCACGCGACACGGTGCAATTGCACAAGCATGAGACGGACGCCATCGGAATTGTGCTGAGCAATACGGAAATCACGGTGAGCAGTCCGGGCAGGCCCGATTCGCATCAAAAAGTCGTGGACGGACAAATGCGGTTGCAAGCTGCCGGCTACGTACATTCCACTTTCGTCGACGGCGGAAACGCATACCAAAATGTGACCGTGGAGCTGCTCCAGCCGCAGGAATCGCCGCGCAACCTTTGCGCGGAAGTCCTGGCCGGAAAGCCGCTGGACTGTCCGAAGCCGGAGGCGCCGGCGGGCGCAGAAGTGCCGGAGTTCGAAACCAGCCAGACGCGCATTACACTAATTCACATTCCCGCGGACCAACACGCTACCTTGGAGACCCACGGCCGGCGCCAGTTGCTGGTGATGCTGGACGAAGTGAGCACCGTCGCTCCCGGGAAGAATTCGCCGACGCCGCTGCATCCGGGAGATTTTCTGTGGCGCGATGCGGACTCGGTGCCAGAAGTTTTCGCAAATGACGGCTCTAAGGAGGCGCGTGTCGTGGCCTTCTCTTTTCAAATACGGAAGGCTGCGAAATAATCGCGCTAACGTCAGGTCGGAATTTTATGGCACCAGAGTCTAAACTGATTCATTCACGCATCGAGTCGCGATAGGGGCCCACATGGACTACGCAGCTCTCCTTCGATCCGCGCTGGTGGCGCTGCTGCGCAACAAGATGCGTAGCCTCCTCACCGTGATGGGCATCACCATCGGCATCGCGGCGGTGATTTGCGTGGTGGCCATCGGCAAGGCCGGGCAGTCGCGCGTCGAGCAGCAGATGAATAATCTGGGCGACAATTTCGTGTGGATTGAAGCCGGCGGGCGCTCGGTCAGCGGAGTGCGCACCGGAACACACGGCACTCCATCCCTCACGCTGGCGGATGCCGCCGCGATCAAGAATCAGATCGCTTTGATCAAAACGGTGTCGCCCAACGTGGACGACCACGTTCAAGTCATTTACGCCGATCAGAACTGGTTCACCGCATATCGCGGCGTGTCTCCAGAATTTTTTGATATCAAACGATGGAGCGTGGACGAAGGAGCGATCTTCACGCAGGACGACGTAGAGCGAGCAGCCGATGTTTGCGTTTTGGGGCGCACCGTGCGCGAGCAGCTTTTTGGCCCTGAAGATCCGATTGGAAAAGTGATCCGCGTCAAGGATCTGCCGTGCAAAGTCATCGGCGTGCTGCATCCCAAGGGCCTGTCGATGTCCGGCCAGGATCAGGATGACAACATCATCCTGCCGTATACGACAGCCCAGAAGAAAATCAAAGGGAATGCCTGGCTGGACGACATTCTATGCTCGGCCGTGTCGCAGAATTCCGTAAAGATTGCGGGGCAGGAAGCGGCGGCCATCTTGCGAGATCGCCATCATCTGCGCCCGGAAGAAGATGACGACTTCAACATTCGCAATCCGGAAGACATCATTCAGGCGCAACTGGAAGCCAGCAAAACTCTGGCGGTGCTGCTGATCGCGATAGCTTCGATTTCCCTGATTGTCGGCGGCATCGGCATCATGAACGTGATGCTGGTTTCGGTGACGGAACGCACCCGCGAAATCGGAGTGCGGGTGGCGGTGGGCGCGACGGAACAGGCCATTCGTCTGCAATTTCTTGGTGAATCGGTCATGCTGAGCCTGGTGGGAGGCGCGGCCGGTGTGATGTTTGGGGTGCTGGGTTCGTATCTCGTCGGGCAGACCTTGAAATGGCCGATGGAGACTTCGCTGCAGGCGATTCTAGTGGCGGCTGCGTTTTCCATTGCAGTGGGAGTTTTTTTTGGTTATTACCCCGCCCGCAAAGCGTCGCTGCTCGATCCAATCGAGGCGTTGCGTTACGAATAGATTAGGCGCCGCCGTATTTCTTGTTGATTAAATTTCGGGACGGGCATGAAGAAGAACTTCAAGTGGCTGATTCTCGTGGGTATTCTGGCGGCCGTGGGCCTCTTCGCAGCGTTTGGGTTCAATGCGAAATCACCGGACCAGAACTTTACCGCCAAGGTCGAACGCGGCGACATTCACGATGTCGTTGAAGCCACCGGAACGATCAACGCGGTGATTACCGTGCAGGTGGGCTCGCAGGTTTCCGGAGTTATCACCAAACTTAACGTGGACTTCAATTCACGAGTTCACAAGGGCGACATCATCGCCCTGATCGACCCCGCGCTTTTCCAGGGCGCGGTGCTGCAGGCTTCCGCGGATGTGGATAGCGCCAAGGCCAACGTTGTAGCAGCGCGCGCCAATCTCGAAAAAGTCAAAGCGACACTGGTGCAGACTAAGGCGGATTATGAACGCGCCAATCAGTTGACAGCGCAAAACATTTTGAGCAAACAGCAGTTGGACCTGGCCAAATCCAATTACGATTCGATGGATGCCAGCGTCGGAGCGGCAGAGGCCACGGTGGTGCAGTCGCAAGCGCAGCTGGCGCAGAAAGACGCGGCGTTGCGAGTGGCGCAAACGAATCTGAACTACACGGTGATTCGCTCACCGATCGACGGGACAGTGGTGGCGCGCAACGTGGACGTGGGCCAGACGGTGGCGGCCTCGCTGCAAGCGCCCACTATTTTCACCATCGCGCAAGATCTTTCCAAGATGCTGGTGTACACCAAGACGGATGAATCCGACGTCGGCAACATCAAACCGGGCAAACAAGTTTCCTTCAAGGTCGACGCATTCCCTAAGGAGAGTTTCCACGGAACAGTCACGCAAGTGCGCATGAATCCCACCACGGTGCAGAACGTGGTGACTTACGACACCATGATCGAATTCGCGAATCCGGAGCTAAAGCTTTTTCCGGGGATGACGGCCTATGTCACCATTCCGGTGGCCAGCGTGCAAAGTGTATTGAAGTTGCCGAATACCGCGCTGCGATACAAGCCGCTTATGTCTCCCGAAGAGGTCGCGCACATTTACCAGCAGTACGGCATCGACGACCGGCAAACGGAAAGCAGCGATAAATCCTCGCAGAGCGCAACACCAGAGTCCAACATCACGCGCGTGCCAAAAGCGACGAGCGCAGTCGTCTGGAAATTGCGCGCCGATAATTCCATGGAGCCGGTAAAAGTCTCGTTGGGAATCACCGACCATGCTTTTACGGAAGTGGCCTCGGTCATCAAGGGCGATCTGAAAGAAGGCGACAACGTGGTGGTGCGTTCCATCAGCTCCAAGCCCGCGGCACCGGGAACGATACGCCGTTAGCGTGACCCATGCCTGAACGCACCGTGTCGAAATAATTCATGTCCGCCGGGCTTCCCAACGATTTGCAAGCATCCAGCGCCGGTCCGGCGGTCATTCGCGTCGAAGAAGTTCACAAATACTACGATCTTGGCGAAACGCGAGTGCACGCGCTTCGCGGCGTAAGCGTGGCTATTCAACGCGGCGAGTTTCTAGCCATCATGGGTGCCAGCGGCAGCGGCAAATCCACCTTCATGAATATACTCGGATGTCTGGACCGGCCAACGTCGGGCCGCTATCTGTTGGACGGTATCGATGTGACCGAGCACGACAAGAAAGAGTTGGCGCACATTCGCAACCAGAAACTTGGATTTGTATTTCAGGGATTTAATTTGCTGGCGCGCACTACGGCTTTGGAAAATACCGAGCTTCCCACGCTATACACAAAGATCGCCAGGGAAGAGCGCACCAAACGGGCAACCGAGGCGCTGGCCATGGTGGGGCTCGCGAATCGCGCCGGCCACTTTCCTTCGCAAATGTCCGGCGGGCAACAACAGCGGGTGGCCATCGCCAGAGCTCTGGTGAATCGCCCCTCGATTTTATTGGCGGACGAGCCTACAGGAAACCTCGACACGCGAACGTCTGTCGAAATCATGGAGATTTTTCAGAAGCTCAACGAGCAGGGCTTGACCATCGTGCTGGTAACCCACGAGGTGGACGTTGCGCACTTTGCCAAACGGGTGCTGGTATTTCGCGATGGGAAAATCAGGAAAGACGATGCGGTCGTCGAGCGGCCCAACGCCTCTGAGGTATTGAAAACGCTGCCCACTTTGGAAGATTGAAGAACTTCCGCCCGAATTTACTTTCCGGATGCGAACAGTTTGCTCTTCGACGGTATCTGTTGCGCGAGCTCTTCGCCTACCTGCTTTGCGAGTTTCGCCGCTTCCGCTTCTTGGCCGTCCGTAAAATTGAAGCCCACGACAATGAGGCCGACCGTTTTTCCGGAGCTGTCGAGCAGCCGTTCCAGCACCGTCGTGGATTTGCCCTTCAATTCCATTACAGGAATCCCTTTTTCGACTACGTGTAGATCCGCGCAGGAAGATTTCTTGCCGATCTTCCCTGAATCGGTGGAAGCAAAGATGACGCTCTTCTTGGATTTGGGAGTTTCTCCGTGCAGTCCGAGGTAGACCAAATCCGGCTTGTGCTTGGCCGAGACTTCGTTGACAAGCCGCTGTGCGAACGAATCTTTACCCTGGGCCGGGAGCTGCCTAGCGAACAACAGTGACACCAGTAACGCCAGGGCGATAAACGCACTGCGGCCTGGCCACCACCGGCGGGCCGGTCTGCGGAGTGCGCTGGTCCTATTTGAAAGAAGAGACATCGACAGCTCCTTGCAAGGTGGAATAAAAAATCGAATCGCCGATTGGCGCGGTTGCTTCTTCGCGGCGGGCTGGCCCGGGCTGCCACACAGTTTAGAGTCAGGGGTTGCGGAACAACTTAAACTACCATTACTTTTCGTTTATCCACTCGCAAGCGCGCAAGACAAAGCAGATAATTCCCCTACTAAATCACTCACGGTAATCACTCGGCGAAATGGCCGAACGTTGTAACCGCACATTTAGCGGAGAAAGGTTTGCGTTTCTTTGCCGATGCAAAAGTTTGAGATCGCGGTCATTGCCGGTGACGGCATCGGCAAAGAGGTAGTTCCCGAAGGTATCCGCGTGCTGGACACCGCTGGCCGGCGGTTCGGATTCCAATGCTCCTGGCACGAGTTTGACTGGAGCTGCGAAAAATATCTGAGTACTGGCATGATGATGCCCGCGGACGGCCTGCAGCAGTTGTCGAAGTTCGATGGCATTTTCCTTGGAGCCGTCGGCGATCCGCGGGTAGCCGACCATGTATCGCTGTGGGGCTTGCTGATTCCCATCCGTCGCGGTTTTCAGCAGTACGTAAATTTGCGGCCCGTGCGCCTGTTTGCCGGCATTGAAACGCCGTTAAAAAACTGGAAGCCTGGCCAGATCGATTTCTGCATCGTCCGCGAAAATAACGAAGGGGAATATTCCAATATCGGCGGCCGGCTCTACGAAGGCACTCCCGAGGAGATGGCGGTGCAACAGACCATTTTCACGCGCCGCGGCGTGGAGCGGATCTTGCGCTTCTCGTTTGAATTGGCGCGCAAGCGCAGGAAGCACGTTACCTCCGCCACGAAATCCAACGGGATCATCTTTACCATGCCTTTCTGGGATGAGTGTTTCCAGAAAATCTCGGCGGAATATCCGGATGTGCGTACCGACCAATACCACATCGACATCCTCACCGCGCATTTTGTGCGGCATCCGGATTGGTTCGACGTGGTGGTGGGTTCGAATCTTTTTGGCGACATTTTGTCCGACCTCGGTCCTGCGGTGGTCGGCTCCATCGGAATCGCTCCTTCTGCAAATCTGAATCCCGAGAAAGAATTTCCGTCTATGTTCGAACCGGTTCATGGCTCAGCGCCCGACATTGCCGGCAAAGGCATCGCGAATCCGATTGGCCAGATCTGGTCGGGAGCGATGATGCTGCGTCACTTGGGTCAGGGACCTGCCGCCGACGCCATCGAGTCAGCCATCTCCGCGGTTCTCGAAAAAGAGCAAGTGCGCACCGCGGACATCGGCGGGAAGGCGACTACCAGAGAGATGGGCGAAGAAATCGCCGCGCTGGTCGCGGATGGGAAATAGAGCTTGCCGATCGAACGATCTAACTTCGCGCGGTTCTGGAGACCTAACATGAACAACATTTTTCTCGCGGCTGTATCCTTACACCTCGCATTAGCCTTCACTGCCACGGCCCAAGACAAGCAACCGCTCAAGCTGATCAAGACCACGCCACTGCCGGGATTTACGGGAGACTTCGATCATTTTGCTCTGGACCTTGCCAGCAAACGGCTGTTTTTGACCGCGGAGGATCACAAAACCGTGGAAGTATTCGATCTCGATGGCAAGCGCCTCCACAGCATCACGGGATTCGGCCAGCCGCACGCCGCATTGTTTTTACCGGACACCAACCAGCTGATCGTCACCGACGGGGACGATTTCGGCATGGTGGAATTGGTGGATTGCACGAATTACAAAATCCTGAGGAGCATCAAATTGCCCAATGGCGTGGACGGCGCGGTGTATAACCCCGTCGATCACTATTACTACGTCGAAAGCGGCAGCGATGAAGAAAACGTGAAGACCCACGTGCTGAGCATCATCGACACCAAGGAATTTAAGCACGTCGGCGACATCACCCTGCCGGGCAATCATTCCGAAGCTATGGCCATCGATAAGGCTGGCAAAAAACTTTTCGTGAACCTAACCGGCGAGAATCAGGTTGGCGTGGTGGATTTGCAGAGCCGCAAAGTGGTCAGCACCTGGCCGGTGCCCGAAACGAAGACCACCAACTCGCTGGTCTACGATGAAGCCAATCAACGGATTTTTATTACCGGGCGCAAGCCACCGAAAATGCTGGTGTTGAACGCCAGCGACGGAAAAATGATTGCCTCTTTTCCTATCTCGGGCCTGAACGACGATATGTGGTTTGATACGGCCCACAAGCGCATCTACGCGACGGGCACAGAGACAACGACGGTGTTTGAGCAAACTGACGCCGATCATTACAGACACATCGCGGACGTGCCTACCGGATTTCGCGCCAAGACCTCGATTTTTGTCCCGGAACTAAACCGTTTGTACGTCGCCGTATCGGGTAAAGGAAAAGCCGGCGCGAAATTGGCGCTGCAGGTGTTTGAAGTGGTTCCGTGACTAGCAGTTGGCTCTATTCCCGAAATGAATGGTCTTTAGATTAATCCAAAGAAGTTAGGAGATAACGGCCTTGAATCCCACCGCGAGGTTTTTGCTAGGCGTCGTCGTAGGGCTCTTGATCCTTCCGCTAGGTTTATATCTATACGTGCAAAGCGGTCATGCCCCGGTGGCAACCGCCGACCCGTCGATGCCCATGGAAGCGTTCTTCGCAAAAATGGGAAGAAAATCACGCATCAAAGCGGAGGAGCCCAAGCGGGACCTCGCAACCTTCACAACCGCGGACCTCGCGGCCGGCGCGGAGATCTATCGGAAGGACTGCGCGTTCTGCCACGGCCTGCCCGATCAGCCCAAACCCAACGCCGCGAAGGGTATGTTCCCTAAAGCGCCGCAGCTTCTCGAGAAAGACGACATGGTCACTGACGACCCGGTCGGCGAATCCTTCTGGAAAGTGAAGAACGGGATCCGTCTGTCGGGCATGCCGGCCTTCAAAGACTCGCTGAATGAAACGCAGATGTGGCAAGTCGCAGCATTATTGGCCAAAGCCGACCAGTTGCCCGCGGAGGTTACGGCGAATCTTAAGCGCGCTATGACCGTATCCGAGGAGCGGCCGTCTACAACGCCTTTTTGAAGTTTGCGTCTTATAAGGCCAGTCGGCGCCACGCGGAAATCTTTGTCCGCAACGAACTCACTGATGCAACCAGTCCTCACCTTCCACGAGGCTCCACATCCAGTTTCGTGGCGTGACCGCACGTCGCCCCCACCATTTGTTGTTTTCAGCATTGCAGCCTGTGCTTCGACGCCATCGTTATTGTGATTAC
>DATCOK010000427.1:0-2143 GCA_036564765.1 Candidatus Acidiferrum sp.
AAATCGAAGACGTTTTCTCCCAGCACAAAATTGACGCCGTCATGCATTTCGCCGGCGAAGCGCTCGTCGCCAAATCGATGCGCGAGCCCAGCACCTTCTATGCCGCCAATGTGGCCGCTGGCGTCAATCTCCTCGACGCCATGATTCGCCACAACGTCAAAAAGCTTATCTTTTCCTCCACCGCCGCCACCTACGGCGAACCGGAGATGGTTCCTATCCCCGAAGACCATCGCAAAGCCCCCATCAATCCCTACGGGAAATCCAAGCTGGTTTTCGAGCAGATTCTCGCCGACTATCGCGCGTATACCGGCCTGGCTTACGTTACCCTGCGCTATTTCAACGCCGCCGGCGCTTCCGCGGAACGTGGCGAAGCCCATCGCGTCGAAACCCATCTCATTCCGCGCGTCCTCGACGCCGCCAGCGGCGCTGTTCCCCGCGTCGACGTCCTCGGCACCGACTATCCCACGCCCGACGGCACTTGCGTCCGCGATTACGTCCACGTCCTGGACATCGCCGACTCTCATTTGCGCGCCCTCGAAAATATCGATCGCGTCGCCGGCGAAGCCTTCAACGTGGGAAATAGCCGCGGTCACTCCATTCTTGAAGTGATCGAGACCGCCGCGCGCGTCACCGGGCGGAAAATTCCCAAGCAGCTTTGCCCGCGCCGTCCCGGCGATCCCGCCGTGCTCGTCGCCAGCAAGGAAAAACTTAAGACCACGCTAGGCTGGGAAGCGCAGCACTCCTCGCTCGAAGAAATCATTTCCACCGCTTGGGCTTGGAAGCGGAAGCATCCCCACGGCTACGCGGACGTCCCAGTCGCGCAGCCTGCCGGCAAAAATAACGCTTGAAGCGGGTTTAGAATGTGGAGTCCGCTAGGTCGAATTGACTCCCACGGACAAACGATCGCCAGTCATGCCGACCTTCCACATTGAACAATTCGGCTGCCGCGCCACCCACGCCGACGGCGCCGCGCTTGAGCATCAATTGCGACAACGCGGATACGCTTCGGCCTCTCGCGAAGTTGCCGAGATTGTGGTCGTCAACACTTGTACCGTCACCGCTGCCGCTGATGCCCAGGCCCGCGATGCCATTCGCAAAATCACGGCGCAAAATCCTGCCGCCCGCGTTATCGTCACCGGTTGCTACGCCCAACGCGCCCCGGAAGAAATAGCCGCGTTGCCCGGCGTCGCCTGGGTCGTCGGCAATTCCCACAGAACCGAATTGCCCGCCATCATCGGAAAACTTCCCCGGACATCTTCGGGCGATTTTATTTCGGCTGCAGCATTGCAACTCGCGCCACCCGCCAACATCCTCCGCGGCCCGTTCGACATTGGTCCGCTTTTGAGCGCTCCGCTCCTCGGCGGAGAAGCCCAGCACACCCGTCCCACCTTGAAAATTCAGGATGGCTGCAATTCACGCTGCTCCTATTGCGTGATTCCTTTCGTGCGCGGCAGGAGTCGAAGTCTTCCGCCACCATCGGTCCTGCAACAGATTCAGCAGCTCACCGCTTCGGGAACCCGCGAAATCGTCCTTAGCGGCATCAATCTCGGAACCTACGGCAAGGACTTAACTCCGCGCACGCACTTCGAAGTCTTATTGCGGCGCATCCTCGGCGAAACATCGCTCGAGCGCCTGCGCACCAGTTCTATCGAGCCCATGGACGTGACCGCCGACCTGATCCACTTCTTTGCCGCGAACCATCGCATGGCTCAGCACTTCCACATGCCGCTGCAATCCGGCTGCGACCGCATCCTTGCCGCTATGCACCGCTGGTACCGCGCCGAGCACTATGCCCGCCGCGTGCAACTCATTCGTGAGCACCTGCCGCATGCCGCCATCGGCGCCGACGTCATCGCCGGCTTTCCCGGTGAGTCCGAGGAAGAGCACTCTTCTACCGTCGCATTCATTGAAAATCTACCGCTCACCTATCTCCACGTTTTTTCTTTTTCCAATCGCCCCGGCACCGCTGCAGCCAATCTCACCAGCGAACTCCCCGCCGCAGTAATCAAGCGCCGCGCCCGCGAATTGCGCGCCCTCGGGGAAAAAAAATCCGCCGCCTTCCGTCTCTCTCAAGTTGGCCAGGAGATGCGCGTTCTAACGCTGCGGACCAACGATTCGCTCGACATCCGCTCCAAAACCTCCC
>DATCOK010000428.1:0-3621 GCA_036564765.1 Candidatus Acidiferrum sp.
GTATCGCAGAGCTCTTCGAGGCTCGCCATGGTGCGCTTGCGGCGCACATCGATGACCAGGTTGCGTGCGATGGTGAAGAGCCAGCCCTCGAAGCGGGACTTGCCGTCGTACTGGTGGCCACGCTCCAGCACGCGGATCCAGGTTTCCTGAAAGAAATCTTCGGCGCGGGTGCGGTCGCCGGTGATGTAGACGAGGTAGCGGAACAGCCGGAACTGGTACTCCTCGATCAGCCGGTCGAGCAGCTCGGGATCGCGCCGCTGCAGCCCCCGGGCCAGTTCTTTCTTTTCGTCGCGCATCAGTGAGGAAAATGACAAAGCCGGCAGCGCCGCCGAACCGCCGCGATGGGCGCTATAAGCCGTCAGACATGAAAACGTCGCGCTCATTGTACAGAGGTATACGGCCCAGGCCGCCAAAAAGACCCATCAACAGCTGAGGGCCGCCGGGCCTACGTGGATACGAAGGAAGAGCCGTCGGTCTTGCGGTAACGAGCGTCTCCGGGCATGCTCCGCGTTTCGCGCTACATGGTGTAAACTGCCCAAGCGCCGCGCTATTGCCCAGCCACCAGCCAGCCGCGCCGTTACCACGCAAAGCGAGGACTGCATGTCTGATTTCGATAATCAAGGTTCGTTCGTCATTCTGTGGGCTGGAGAAAATCCCTCCACGCACGTCAACCTACTCGAAAAACTTGAAGCCAACGGGATTGCCTACGACGACAAAACGCTCGGCGACGACTCGGTAGCGCCCACCGCCGACCCGTTGCCCATCGACTGGAAGCCCCTGTTCGGTTTCGAGGTGACCGTGCTCAACAGCGATTATCCCGCCGCCAAGGAACTGCTCGAGCAGCTCCTCAGCCGCGAACCGGAAAATCTGGAACTTGCTGCGCAGCCCGAAGTGGTCGACCCCGCGGCCATCGACTTCAAAGCCAACGATGCGCCGGCCACGCTGGAAGTCTGGCGCGGCTCGAACGAAAAGCTCGCGCAATTCCTGACCAGCGCCCTCAGCGAAAATAATGTGAATGCCAACGTAACGACCGAAGCGGGCGCGACGGTGATCTACGTCGCGGAAGGCAATGCCACCCGGGCTCTCGAAATCGTGCGCGAAGTTACTCAGGGCGCGCCGCCGAAATAATGCCGCCGGCGAACTATTGGCGGCTCGCTCGCTAGAGAAATGTCCGTCGACAACATCAAGACCGTAGCGGTTCTCGGCGCCGGCACCATGGGCAATGGGATAGCGCACGTCTTCGCGCGTGCGGGCTACAAAGTCATCCTGCGCGACGTGGAGCAGCGCTTCGTCGATCGCGGCATGGAGACCATCGGCCAGAACCTGGCCCGTGAAGTCAAAAAAGGCAAAATCACCGAAGCGGAGCGCGGCGCCACTCTCGAGCGTTTGCTGCCGGTCACCGACATCGCCAACATCGCCGCCGCCGACTTTCTGGTCGAGGCGGTTCCTGAAAAACTGGAGATCAAGCGCGCGGTCCTGGCCGACGCCGACCGGCTGCTGCGCGACGACGTGATCATCGCCAGCAACACGTCGTCCATCTCCATGACGACACTGGCCGCCCTCACTCGCCGGCCGGAGCGATTCGTGGGCATGCACTTCATGAATCCCGTGCCGCTGATGGTGCTTGTGGAAGTTATTCGGGCGCTGCAGACGAGCGACGCCACTTTTGACCTGACCATGCGGCTGGCTGAGAAGTTGGGCAAGAAGCCCGTGGCGGTGAATGACGCGCCGGGGTTTGTGTCGAACCGGGTGCTGATGCCCCTTATTAATGAAGCGGCTTATTGCGTCCTGGAAGGGGTGGCCACTGCCGAAGCGGTTGACGCGGTGATGAAGACGGGCATGAACCACCCCATGGGACCCCTTGAATTGGCAGACTTTATCGGGCTGGACGTGTGCGTGGACATCATGCACGTACTGCAGGAAGGTTTGGGCGACCCGAAGTACCGGGCTTGCCCGTTGCTGAAAAAGTATGTGGCGGCGGGGTGGCTGGGGCGGAAGTCGGGGCGGGGGTTTTACCGCTACGAGAAGGCGGGGTAGAAGGCTACTTCCAGCCCAAAATAGTATTTGCTTTTTGTTCGCCTCAATGCTATTTTTCCCCTCAGCTTTTCAACAGGCCCAGTTTTCTACCGTTCGAACCGTATTGTGAACTGTTGCAACGTGAGAAACTGGAATTGTTCGGGTTCGCCGTCCGATGAGTGCTTGATGCGCTTGAGCCGGATGCGACCTCATTTCGGGGCATTCAGAAGTACGTATGTATTACTGTAACTATATGGTACTATTCATCGCCTTTCACCACATGACGAGCAGGCGCGTGAACCGCTCCACCAGTTCTCTACTTTCCTCCAGCGAGGTGCTGCATGGCAGACGATAGATCCAAATTGCTTGAAGCCGCGATTTCCCAGATCGAAAAGTCCTACGGCAAAGGCTCCATCATGCGGCTCGGCAGCCGCGACGTGCTGGTGCCCGTCAGCGTAATCCCCAGCGGCTGTTTGTCCATCGACGCGGCTCTGGGCGTTGGGGGCTTCCCGCGCGGCCGCGTCATTGAGATTTACGGCCCGGAATCCGGCGGCAAGACCACCATGACGCTGCACGTCATCGCCGAAGCGCAGAAGCTCGGCGGGCAGGCGGCTTTCATCGATGCGGAACACGCACTCGATCCGGTGTACGCCCGCAAGCTCGGCGTGGACGTCGATAACCTGCTGGTCTCGCAGCCCGACAACGGCGAGCAGGCGCTGGAAATCGCCGAAGCGCTGATTCGCTCGGGCGGCGTCGACGTAGTGGTGGTCGACTCCGTCGCAGCGCTGGTCCCCAAGGCCGAACTCGAAGGCGAAATGGGCGACCCGCAGATGGGTCTGCAAGCCCGGCTGATGTCGCAGGCGTTGCGCAAGCTCACCGCCATCGTTTCAAAGTCGCGGACCTGCCTGATTTTCATCAACCAGATTCGCGAAAAAATCGGGGTCATGTTCGGCAACCCGGAAACCACCACGGGCGGCCGGGCCCTTAAGTTTTACGCCTCCATGCGCGTGGACATTCGCCGCATCCAGGCCATCAAGGATGGGGACAAAGTCGTAGGTTCCCGAACGCGCGCGAAGGTGGTGAAAAACAAAGTGGCTGCGCCGTTTCGCGAAGCCGAGTTCGACATCATTTACGGCGAAGGCATTTCCCGCGAGGGCGACCTAATTGATCTCGGCGTCGATCGCGGAGTCCTTGAGAAGAGCGGCACGTGGATCAGCTTCGGAAGCGAACGCATGGGCCAGGGCCGCGAAAACGCCCGGCAATTCCTGAAGGAACACAAAGACATAAGAGACAAGCTGGAAACTGCACTGCGCAAGAAACTGGAAATTCCCTTGCCCAACAATTCGAACGGCGTCGTTGCCACAGGTTCAGCCTCCAACGGCCACGCCGCGGCTGCACAACCGGAGAAGTCTCCAGTCAAAGCGAACGCCGCTGCCGCCGGCGCGGACGCCCAACGAGGCCGCCCCACGCGATAGGTTCCATAGCAATTCGGTGAACGTAAAAGCCCCCGCTGGCTCAAAAGCAGCGGGGCTTTTTATTTGGCAGAGTTGTTGAAGAAACGATTCGATAGCGCGCGATGCGCATCAAGCCCGGACCGTTCAATTT
>DATCOK010000429.1:0-2708 GCA_036564765.1 Candidatus Acidiferrum sp.
ATTCTGGCGCGGCCGCGGAATTGGGGCAGGTTCTGTTGGCCAGCGCGTCGGCGCTGGCGGCACTGGCGGTGGCTGCGTGGGTAGCGGTGACGCTGGTGCCGTTGCTGGCGCGTCGGACGCCGCTGCGGTGGATCGGCTACAAGATGGAGTACCGCGTGTCGCGCGCGGGCTGGGTTTATCTGGGCGGAATTTTGCTGGTGGCGCTGGCGGCACTGAACACCGGCAACAATCTTTTGTTCCTGGTGCTGGCGTGCCTTATCGCCATTATTTTGATGTCGGGGATTCTTTCTTCGATCACGCTTTCCGGCGTGGAGATGCGTTTGGAGCTGCCGGAACATATTTTTGCGGGCGTGCCGGTGCGCGGGGAGATTGAACTGCGCAATGAGAAGCACACGCTGCCGAGTTTTTCGTTGCGGGTGGAAGCGGCGAAGCCCAAAGGCGGAGAGGCGCCGGCGATGCTGGAGACGCCGGTTTATTTTCCGTATATTCCGAAGCGCGATGTGGTGAAGCAGACCGTGCCAATGACGTTTATGAAGCGCGGGGTGCACCGGCAGGATACCTTTCGCATCGTGACGCGCTTCCCTTTCGGGTTTTTGCAAAAGGCGCGGCGGCTGGATTTGCAGACGGAGGCGGTAGTTTATCCATCGGTGGCGCCGTCGGAAGAGTTCGTGGAGATCATGCCGGGATTGCACGGGGCGATGGAAAGTTTGTCGAAGGGGCGCGGGCAGGATTTGTACGCGCTGCGCGGTTACGTGGCGAACGACAGCGTGCGGCACGTGCATTGGAAGGCATCGGCGCGGTCGGGTTCGCTGATGGTGCGGGAATTCACGCGTGAAGATGACTGCCGGGTGCTGCTGGTGCTCGATCCGCATATTTCTTCGGCGCTGAACCCGGGCAGCGGGCCGACCACGCAACCCGCGGCGGAACGGTTCGAACGGGCAGTAACGCTGTGCGCGGCGCTGACCTGGCATTTCTACGAGCGCAATGCGTTGCTGCAGTTTCGCAGTGCGGGCGTCGAAACGCGGCTGGCACCGGCGGATGAGATCGTGTTCTTGATTCTGCGTTACCTGGCGATGGCCAATCCGCTGCCGCCGGATCCTAAGCATGAATTGATCACCGACCTGGCAGCGTCGCCGGAGCTGTTCAAGATTATTGTGACCAGCCAGCAGCGCGGGACAATACCCGCGAGCGTGTGGCATTCGTCGTACGTCATCTTCCTCGATGATCTGATGCGTTAGTTCGCGGATGTCGCCCGCAAAAAGCGGCGCGGGCTAGTGTGCGAAAATGATGCATCAATGGCTGCCGCTGCCTCTTTCCTGACCCGCGCCGAACTTGAGAAATTCCGATGGGCTTTGCTCGAGTGGTTTGCCGCGTCACAACGAGACTTGCCGTGGCGGCGCAACCGCGATCCCTACCGCGTCTGGATCTCCGAAATCATGCTGCAACAGACGCGTGTGGCGGCGGTGATCCCCTACTTTGAAAAATTCTGCGAGCGGTTTCCGGACGTGCGGGCGTTGGCGGAGTCCGAAGAAGCGGAGGTGCTGCGGCTGTGGTCGGGGCTGGGTTACTACAGCCGGGCGCGGAATCTGCAGGCGGCGGCGCGGCAGATTGTTGGGGAGCACGGCGGGGAGTTTCCGCGGACTTTGGAAGGGCTGCGCTCGCTCAGCGGGATCGGGCAGTACACTTCAAACGCGATACTGAGTATTGCGTTTGGCGAGCCGCACGCAGTGCTGGACGGCAATGTGGCACGAGTGTTGGCGCGACTGGTGGCCATGCATGGAGATTTGCGCGAGACCGCGAACTGGACGGCGCTGCAGAAGACCGCGGATGCCCTGCTGGAGCGCGAGCAGCCCGGCGCTTGGAACCAGGCCATGATGGAATTGGGGGCGACAATTTGCACCCCGCGTTCGCCGCAGTGCCTATTATGTCCGGTAAATGAATTTTGTGCGGCGCGCAAGCGCGGATTGCAGGACGCAATTCCGGAGAAGCGTAAGAAGCGGGCGACTGTTGGGGTGTTGCTGGCGTCTGCAGTAGTAGTCGATTTGCGGGGGCGCTGCCTGCTCCTGGCACCGCCTGAATCGGGGAAGCGCGAGAGAGACAGTCGAAGATTGATGGCGGAGGCGGCGGATATTCCCACACTGGTGTCGCGAATGTGGCATTTTCCGACGATCGCGACGGGCAAGAGCGCCGAAAAGGAGTTGCACCGATATTTGGCGAAATATTTCGGCATCGATGGAAGGGTGCGATTGGAGCTGCTCAGGAAGGTTCGGCATGCCGTCACTTACCGGGCTATTACTCTGGTCCCGTTTTTGATTCGCTTGAAGAAGCTGCCTAAGATTGCGGGGGCACGAGCGGTGGGGCTCAAGGACATCTCTTCATTGCCGGTCTCCAATCTCACGCGGAAAATCGCGGGGGTGGCAATAGCCGCGAGCGACAGGGTTGTGACCG
This sequence comes from Candidatus Acidiferrum sp., assembly GCA_036564765.1. Lineage (GTDB taxonomy): Bacteria > Acidobacteriota > Terriglobia > Acidiferrales > UBA7541 > Acidiferrum. The sequence goes on from DATCOK010000429.1 coordinate 2,449, forward strand.
AAGAGTGAACGGTAACCTTTGCGGGGGCGGCGCGGAGCCTGGCGAGGGCGCCAAGTTCGCAAATGCTACGATAAATACTGGTTATGGCTGCTGCCGCTCCAGCTACCGGTGTGCTTGGTCTTCCCGCAGAGCGGTTCTTTCGCGCTTCCCTGCTGCTGCTGATTTTTACTTCGGTCATGACCTTGTCGCTGACCGGAAAACTGGATTTGCTGACCGCGATGCTGGCGCCGGGGGCGGTTATATACAAGGCGGTGCGATGG
>DATCOK010000430.1:0-3800 GCA_036564765.1 Candidatus Acidiferrum sp.
GGAAGATGTGCATGCGTGGTTGCCGCCGGCGCTCGAGAAGAAATTTGGGAAGCGCATCGAGCGATTGGGCTGGGTGAGGGACGATGCATGGACCCCTTATTGCCGCAGAATTGCGGATGGAATAGGCACTTCGTAACAATCGGTGTTGTTCGTCGTAGTTGAAAAAAGTCTCATGTATCGCGGAGGAACTATGGGGCGCGGAGCGCAGGCACAGACGCGGCAACTGACCGACCAGCAATTGGCCAACGTCAATGCGATGAATCAGCAGTTGAGCGGGCAGCAACAACAATTGGGGAATACACTTTTGCCGCAGTATCAGAATATTTTGATCAATCCGGGACTCAGCCCTGCGGATCAAGCGGCGGTTACCGGACAGTCGCAGGGCGCGCTGGCGAGTTCGTTTGATTCGTTGCAGCAGGCGGCGCAGAACCGCTTGGCGCGCACGCGCAATTCAGCGGGCTTCGGGGAGCTTACTGACGATCTGGCGCGGCAGAAGGGAATTGCGCAAGCCGGGCAAGCGGCGCAGAACCAGTTGAACTTTGACAACACCGGCTTTCAGCGGCAGATGGCGGCGCTGCACGGTTTGTCGGGATTGTTTGGCGTGGATTCCAATTTGCTGGGGCGAAGTTTAGGGATTCCGGCAGAGCTTTTGAATGTGCGAGCCAATGCCTCGCGCGGAGGGAACGGATTTTTTAGTTCGTTGGCTTCGGGCCTCGGATCGACAGTGGGTGGTTTGCCTGGAGCGTTGTTCTAGGACTTCTTCGTTTCAAAACAGCACGCGAGCTGAAGGAATAATTCTTCACCCTTTCATTTCCAAAGTACTCAACGCAAATCGGCGTGTGGGGCATCCAGATGCTCGTGCCGTTTCAGTTTTTCCTCAGGAAAATTTCCCATGCCCACAGATTGGTTTAGCTTGCTCGGCACGGTTGTGCCCGTAGCGGTGCAATTCATTTTATTCTTGCGTTGGCTGCACCGGCGCATGAGGGCGGATGAAATTGCGCGCGCGTTTGTGCGCGACCTGGCGGTGGCGCATCTGCCGCATATCTATGCAGCGCTGCGAGAAATCGCGCGGCGGCAGGGAATTGAGCTGCAGGAAGCGCCGCCGGTGCGCTTCAGCGACCTGAATGGATACCGGCGCAACTGGTGAGTGCCCCGCCCCAGCTGGTGGTGCTTGCGCGTCGAGTGGCGGCGGCGCAAGGACTGGACGCACCGCTGGTGTGCGCGGTGATCGAGCAGGAGTCCGGCTGGAATCCCTGGGCCCTGCGCTACGAACCGGCGTTTTTCGCGAAGTACGTCGCATCCTTATATACGAATTACAAGATCACCGCTTCGGAAGCGTACGCTCGCGGATTTTCGTGGGGCTTGATGCAAGTGATGGCCAGGTAGCGCGCGAGGCCGGCTTCAACGGCCCGTTCCTTTCGGCGCTGTGCGATCCGGAACAGAGTTTGGCGGTGGGATGCCGCGTGCTGCGCAAGAAGTTTGACGCGATGGGCGGAGATTGCACGCGGGCGTTGCTGGCGTGGAACGGGGGAGGAAACGCCGAGTATCCGGTGCAAGTAATGGCGCGGCGCGCTCACTACGTATAGCGGAACGATGCGCGCCCCTCAGCAACGAGGCCGCTTTACATAATTCAAAGCTTTACATAATCGCGATTTCGAATGGTGATTGGTATGAGTGTGCGGCTATGGAGTTGGCTGGCGGCGATCATTATGGTCATCGCCACCGTGTTGGTGGTCGGCGCAGCTTGGCGCGGTGAGATGCGCGACCGCACGCTGCTCGCGACTGAGTTGGCCGCTACCAAGCAGGCTTTGCAGGCGGCGGACGCGCGGCAGCAGGATCGCGAAGCGAAACTGGCGGCAACGCTCGAGCAGATCGCGGCAGAGAAGCGCAGCGTCCAGTCCCCTGCGCAGATCGTCAAGAATCTGCCGGCGCTGATGGGGCTGCCGGTCGCAATCACGTTGCGGGATTCTCTGCATCCGGCACCTGGAGCGCCGAAGGCGGAGGCCAATATAAGGACTGCGCCGCCGGATGCACCGAATTCAAATGGTCTTGGCGGAACGGTTCCGTTGGCCCAAGTCGCGGAGGCCACAGGTACGGGCGATGCCGCGGTGATCCCCACCCAGGACCTCAAGCCTTTATACGACTTTGCGCTGGACTGTCAGGCGTGCCAGGCGAAGTTGACTGCCGCTCAGAGCAACCTGAATGACGAACAGCTAAAGTCCAAGGCGCTGACCAAGGAACGCGACGACGCACTGCGCGTTGCACGGGGCGGAAGCGTGTTGCGACGCGTGGCCAACGCGTCGAAGTGGATGTTAATCGGCGGCGCAGCGGGAGCGATCGCGGTCCGTATTGCGCACTAAAAAAATCCAAGTGGTTGCTCGATATAGGTCGTCACTGCAGGGAGAAGCAGGTTATTCCGGCCTGGCGCACCCCCCGCGCCAGGCCGGAACAACCCAAGAAGGAGCTTAGAAAACCCTTATAAGGAAGGGGATTAGGAATGAGGCCTGGGGGGATAAAAGCCGAAGGGGTTGAAGATCGCTATTGACACTGCGTCCCATAAGTTATATTATGTTAACTAAGAAATCGTGACAGATTAGAGAACCATCCCGCTACCATTGCGGTGCCTATTGCTCCCATGTCCTGCACTTCTCTGCTTACCTTTGGAATCGCGCACATTCGAACGCGACCCCATGCCTTCCAAGATCGGTTCGAGATCACTCCACAAATAATTATTTCTTCCCGTTTTTCAGCTGCGCCAATTCGTATTTTATATTTTGTTCGATGAGGTGCGGGTCGGCGCCAACGATGCGGCGGCCGTTGATGAAGATGGTGGGCGTGCTGGAGACCTCCAGGGCCATGCCGTTGTTTCGGCTGGCGTCCACAGCGGCGGCGGCTTCCGGGCTGGACATGCAGGACTTGAAGGTGTCGACGTTCACAGAGGTCTGGGAGGCGTAGTCAGTCATTTTCTGCCAGGCATTTTCCGCGGAGATGACATCCTGGTTGTCGTAGATCAAGTCATACATCTTCCAAAAGGCCTTAGGATCCTGGGTATAGGCGCAACGGCCGGCGATCGCGGCGGTGCGGGCCCAAGGGTGCTGCTCGAGAGGGAAATCCTTGAAGATGATGCGCACCTGGGGATAGTTGACCAGCAGGCCCTGCAGCACGTCGTGCAGGCTGCGGCAGACCGGGCATTCGAAGTCGGAAAACTCGACCATGGTGATGGGGGCGTTGGGGCCCCCCTGTGAAGGGGCGTCTTTGATGTCGAGCTTCGCGCGGTTCTGGGCCATGGGGTCTTTAGTCAGGTCGGAGAGTTCCCCGCGCAGCAGGTACCTGCCGTCCTTGCTTACGTAAAAGGTTACGGCTTCGGGGTTGTCCCCGATTTTTACTTCGATCCTGATTTCGAGGAGTCCAAGGATGCTGGTTTCTTTTGGCGCGCCCACGGTGACCTGCACGTCGGGCCCGAAGGCATAGAGGTTGCGGATGTAGTTCTCGACGGTTTTCTGGATGGGCGTTTGTGCAGGCGCGGCCGCCGATGACTGCTGGGCTTGGACTGCTGGAGTTAAGGGGAGAAGCAGAGCTGCGAAAAGTACCAACTTCCCCACCCGCCACGGTAGGCAGGCACGCAAAATCGGCGTGTGGGGCGCCCGGTTGCGGGTTAGGAAACGGTGAGTGGCGGACATTTTGCTCCTATGGGGTCTCGTTTATGGGATGAAACGTTGCGCGATGGGAAACGGACGGCCGAAGCCGAAGGCCCGCGACGTAATTTTGAGTCCGGGTGCGGCTTGCTTGCGCTTGTATTC
>DATCOK010000431.1:0-5860 GCA_036564765.1 Candidatus Acidiferrum sp.
GCTTGCGTCCCAGCAAATCCGCCACCGTCTCGCGCGTCAAATCATCCGCAGTCGGCCCCAGCCCGCCACAGGACACGACCAGCTCCACGCGCGCCATCGCGCCCATGAACGCGTCGCTCAGATCCTTCTGGCTGTCGCCCACGATGGTCTTGCGCACCACTTCAATGCCGAGCTTGTTCAGTTCTTCGGTGAGATAAAGCGAATTGGTGTCCAGCCGGTCCGGAGTCAGCAACTCAGAACCAACCGCGATGATTTCAGCTTTCATCGATAGAGATTATCCGAAAAGCGGAAGGCCGCGAACGTCCCAGTCCAGCGTGAAGAGTGCATTGGTGGTGGCCACGATGGCGCGGCCGGAAGGTTGCAGCGCCAGGCCCACTATTCCCGATCCGCTCAACACCATTTCTGGCTGCCCCTCCGGCGTGATCCGTACGATACCGCGATGTCCGGCGTGGCACGCCGCCACATAAAGATTTCCATCGTTGTCGAACGCCAGTCCCTGTGGCCGCCCCAGCCCGCGGTAAAACGACTTCACTTCGCCGCCCTGCGACACGCGGTACACCCGGTCAAAGCTCGAAGTCGTCGGCCCCGTAACATACAACTCGCCGCTCGGATGAAACGCCAGGTGATACGCGGCAAACGATGGCTCCAGCGTGGCAAACACAAAAATCTCGCGGCTCGGACTGATCTTGAAAACTGTTCCGCTGCGATCTCCCACGTAAAGATTTTCGTCCTTATCGAACGCGATGCCGGTGGCCACGCCCATGCCTTCGATCCATTGCTCGCTGCGCCCGTCCGCCGTGATGCGATGAATGGTCCCGTCGTGGCGGCACGAAACAAACAAATTGCCGCCGCGATCCACCGCCAATCCCGTGGGATTGATCAGCGAAGTCACGAATGGCTTGATGCTGTAGTTCGGGGTAACTTTATAAAGCGAAACCGGCACGCGTTGCCCGCGCGGTCCGCTGAAGGTCACAAAAATATTTCCGTTGGCATCCACCGCCGGATTGCTCACTGGATGCAGGTTGTCCGCAATCTGCAAACCGATGGCTACCGGATGCGGCTGGCTTTCGTGTTCCGCGCTGATCACCCGTACTACGCCGCCGCTCGCGCCCTCCGGCACCCGCGCAATCACCCGCTTGCCGCTCGACAGTGCCAGGCTCGCTTCCGCATCCCCAAAACGCACCATCGGGAGCGGCTGCATCCGCGACACGAACCCGCTACCATGGATGGTAATTTCCCCGCCGGGAATCGCCGCCATCGGCGCGACCCGCTCGATGCGTGGACTGCCGTTCTTTTCCATGGCCCCGCCGAATCCCAACCCGACTTTCATAGCACTCTGAAGTGTAACGCGACCCGCAACACAATTGCAGCGTAGATGCCCGCCATCCAATCGTCTGCCATGATGCCCCAGCCACCGGGCAAGCGCTCCAGTTGCCGCGTCGGAAACGGCTTCCAGATATCGAACAGTCGAAAAAGTATAAATCCCAGCAGATACGTTTTCCAATACAGCGGCATCACCAGAAAAAACAGGTGATAAGTAATCAGTTGGCCAGAAACTTCATCGACCACCACCCATTGCGGATCTTTGATCTGCGCATATCGCGCCGCCCGGTCTGCCGCCATCACTCCGATCACCGCGATGAAAAGGGTCACTACGACATGAACATAAGTAGCCAGGGCCGGACCACCTTTGGCCATGGTTGTACTCGACGTCATCCGCGCATGCACTAACCAGGTCGTGAGCGCCGCGATAATCCAACCACCAAGCGAGCCCCAGGTCCCCGGAGCCTTTGGCAGGTAGCCCAATCCAAACCAGGTGGCCACCAGGTAAGAAATACGAGGTTTGCGTTGAGTGAGGATAATTGGCGTAGTTGGGGCAGAGCCGGACGTCATTGCGTTAAGGGTATCGCAGCTTAAGCCCGCGAGTCAGTTGGCAAGTAGGGAAGTCCGCGATCGCCAGGCCGTGACATCTGGGGCCAGCCTCGCATCACTGCTCCGCCTCGTCGCGTTATGGCAAGTCCAGAATGATCGTTTTACGGTCACCGTCTTCGCTGTCATCCTCGTTGAAAATCGGTTCCGACACCACGTACTTCTCGGTAGCCCAGTTCCCCAAATCGCGATCCCGGCAGCGTTCGCTGCAGAACGGAAACTCCGCGTCCGCAGCAGAATCCGTGGCTGTTTTGCAGATAGGACATTTGTGTTTCATCTCATTCCTCTCGCCCAAAGTAGCAGCCTGCACCCGAGGCGGCGCCTCAAAACTATGCAACGGCTTGCACAGAAATTGCAAAATCGCTTGGATTCTCGACGAACATTCCCGCGGGCTAACGCCCCGTCATATCTGGATGTCGCCCTGGAGCATTTTGATCTATCGGTTTTGAACCACTAGGCGAGAACACGCAGCGCAGCGCCCGTAGAAATCCGCGTTAACTGTTCCGGACCCGGACGTGTGCCGCCGTGCCGGCCGGCTTGGGCTGCCAACGCCGGCCGAGGCAAAATTTCCACAACTCTGGCAATCAAATCGTAATGATCAGTCTTAAGTATTTCAACGCGTGCCACATCGCCATTCTCTGCGATTTCGCCGCTCGTTTCGATGTCCGTCAGGTACACTTTGCCGTCAATCTCCGGCGCCATGCCTTCCAGGCGCGCCTCGTACACCAGCGGATTATCCTTGGAAGGCCCATCAACCAGCGCCACCACCGTCGTACCTTTTTTCGCGCGCAGATTCTCTCGCGAAATTTTCTTCTGAATGGCCATCAATTGGTTGCGCCGCTCCGTAATCGTCTCCAGATTGACCTTATCCGCCAGCGGATAACTCGCCGCAGTATCCACGTCGGAATATTCGAACACGCCCATCCAATCCAGCCGCGCCGCCTTCACAAACCCGCATAACTCCTGAAAATCTCGCTCCGTTTCGCCCGGAAAGCCCACGATAAACGAAGTACGCAATGAAACGCCCGGAATCGTCGCGCGAATTTTCTCCAGCAATTTCAGAAAGGCATCTCCATGCGACCCGCGTTTCATGCGCGCCAGCACACTGCGACTAGCGTGTTGCAGCGGCATATCCATGTAGCGCGCGATCCGCGGCGAAGAAGCCAGCGTGTCGAGCAGCTTTTGCGTCACGCGATTGGGATACGCGTACAGAAAACGCACCCACAACAAATCTTCGATCTGCCCCAGCCGCCCGAGCAATTGCGCCAGCCCGTCGCGCAGCCCCAGGTCCTCACCGTAAGAAGTCGTATCCTGACCAATCAGGGTAATCTCGCGCGCCCCGCCCGCCGCCAGATTCTGCGCTTCGCGCACCACCGATTCGAATCGCCGGCTACGAAATTTTCCGCGCAGCTGCGGAATGATGCAAAACGTGCAGGGATGGTCGCAACCTTCCGCAATCTTGATGTACGCGGCGTGTCGCGGCGTCGTCACCATCCGCGGCGTCAGGTCGTGATACAAAAACGCCGGCGGCTCCGCGGGCAATATCCGTAAATCGCCCTCCACCGCCTCCAGAATCCGCTCTACTTCGCCGGTACCCACCACCGCGTCCACTTCCGGCACCTGTTCCAGAATTTGCGCGCGGTAGCGTTCCACCAGACAACCGGCCACAATCAACTTCTTCGCCGCGCCGAATTTCTTGTGCTCGGCCATTTCCAGGATGGCGTCCACCGACTCTTTTTGCGCCGCTTCAATGAAGCTGCAGGTATTCACCACCAGCACTTCCGCTTCATCCGCGCGCGCCGTCAATTCGTACCCGTCGCGCGCCAGAATACCCATCATCACCTCGCTGTCGACAAGGTTCTTGGGGCATCCCAGGCTGACAAATCCAACTTTGGTCATGTGTGAAATAGTGCGGATTTACTGCGGCTTTTCGCTTAACTAGTGTACCACGTCGTCCAGTGAGAACCGCCCGGGAAGGGAACCTCTAACGCGTTTTGAACGCCAGCCGCACTTGGGCCAGCAACTCCCGCAGCCGCACCGCGTTGCACGGCAAATCGCCAAATCGCGCCGGCCCATAAATCGTAATAAATTCGCGCACCGCCGGCGCCACCCGCGCATCGTCCACACCCGCCGCAAACTCCAGCGCCGTCTGCGTCTCCGGCTTGGCAATGCCTCGTTTGCGCAAGGTGTGCAGCAATTCCGAATACAGCCGCGCCGCCAATTCCGGATTTGTATCCGCCGAGCGCCCCACCCGCATCTGCGCGTAAACTTTCAGCCGCCGCACAATCTCCGGCAACATATCTACGCGCAACAGCACGAGAAAAAGCACCAGCGCCACCGGCAACAAATAACGCAGCGCCGAATGTTGGAAGTTCCAGTCCCGAATATGCCCGCGAGCCTTCTGCTGCTGCCGGTCAAACCAGCCTTTCACCGATTCCGACCAGCCGCGCGAACTGCTCTTCAACGTCTGCGCCAAAACCACCTGGTGCGAAAAATCGTAGCTGATAATCCATTCGTTCCACGTCAGCGACATCCAGTCCAGGTATTGCCCCAGCCGCGTAAAAATTCCCCCAGCCGCTTCCGGACCCGCTGGTGTCGGATCAAACACTACCCATCCATTCCCTGGAAAAAAAACCTCTACCCAGCTGTGCGCGTCGCTGGCGCGCACCACGTAGTCGCCGCCCAGATCGTTGTACTCCCCGGGCAAGAAGCCATTTACTTCGCGCGCCGGAATCCCCAGCGTGCGCAGCATCACCGTCATCGATGATGCAAAATATTCGCAATGCCCCTCGCGTGTTTCGAACAGGAAATGTGCCAGCGGATCGTCTCCCGGCTTTCCCGTGAGATTCAGCGTGTATCCATATTTTGTGCTGAGATATAGCTCCATTGCCGCGGCTTTGTCGTAAGGCGTCGTCCCCCGCTCGGTGATCTGCTCCGCCAGCGGACCGATGCGTTTGTCCAGCACCGGCAGTTGCAGATACTTCTCCCGGATCTCATCCGGATAGTCCGCGCCCGCGGCCCGCAGTTTTAATACCTCCAGCGCCGGCAGTCGCGAAAATCCCTCGTAACGTATGGCGGTAAAATTATGAAACGGGTTATATAAAGAATCCGTGGAGTCCTTGAACAGGTACGACTTCCGCGAGGATCCAAAAGACGACCCCGCCTCACCCGTAAAATTTCCCCGTAACGAAACCGCTTTTCCCGGCACAAAAACCGCGTCTGAAGCGATCGGTTCCATATAAACCGTATAAATTAGCCCCGGCGCGCGTGGCTCGTTTCGCGGGCTCTTTGCGCCTACATAGATCCAACCGTCGTCGTTGGGTAGCACAGTCTCGACGCCGCGCTCCGCGTCCGTCCAGCGCTTCCCGTCGAAATTCGCCAGCGCAATCCCGCGCCAGCGCAGCCGCGCGTAGCCCACCGGGTGCCCCGTCTGCACCCGCATCACAATCGTCGAATCTTTCTTGATCTCCCCGATCTGCCCGATCTCCACGTTGTCGTTGAAACCGGTCATCAACGCGGGATTAAAACTGGTGCGCCCGAGATAGCCGGCGCTGAAGCGCGGGAAGAAGAAAAATAAAGCCCCGCCCAGTACGATCGCGCCCAACGCCACGCTCAGCGACGCGTAGCCCAGCGCGCGATTCAATGTGCGTTCCCTGTCGCGCTGTCCTGGCTTCAGCGTCACCGCCAGCGCTCCGCCCGCGGCCCGCCGCAATTCCATTCCCGTGAAGGTCGCCACTCCAAAAATCATAAACGCAAAAAAGCACAACAAAAATGTCGTGTCCACCGTCAATACCGCGGCCGCCAGAATCCCCGCGAAGGACAACATCGCCAGAAAAATCGCGTCGCGATCCGTTGACGCGCTGTACAGCCGCACCAGCGTCACAAAAATCAGAAAATGCACCGACCCCAGCAATGCCGCATACAGCGGCGG
>DATCOK010000432.1:0-3047 GCA_036564765.1 Candidatus Acidiferrum sp.
GTTATACGCTCGATGAGATCCCCAACGACATCACGCGCAAGACGCCTGCCTGTTTCGAGCCGACCATCGACTACGTGGTCGTCAAAATTCCCAAGTGGCAGTTCGAGAAATTTCCCGGCGCGGACAGCACGCTGGGGACGCAGATGAAATCCGTTGGCGAAGTGATGGCCATTGGCCGGACTTTTAAGGAAGCGTTGCAGAAGGGCATTCGCTCGCTGGAGCCCAGCACCCCCTGGCGCGCGCCAGTGGATGCGCCGGATTCGATGTTGCGCGAAAAGTTGGCTACGCCGCGGCCGGATCGCATTCACTGGCTGCTGACCGCCGTGGAGCGTGGACTGCCGGCCGAAGAGATTTGCGAGTTAACCAAAATCGATCCATGGTTTATTCGGCAGATTGAAGAACTGACGGCCATGAACCGGCGGGCGTCGCGGGTGACCGTGGAGACGGCTTCGAAAGAGTTGCTGCGCGAAGTAAAGCGCCACGGCACGAGCGACGAGCAATTGGCGCAAATGTGGAAGACCACCGCAGCGGCGGTGCGTTTGCAACGAGCTCGGTACAATGTAACACCGGTGTTTAAGCGCGTGGATACCTGCGCCGCGGAATTCGAATCGTTCACGCCGTACATGTATTCGACGTACGAAGATGAGGATGAGTCGGACGCCAAGGCGCGTCCGAAGATCATGATTTTGGGCAGCGGGCCCAATCGCATCGGGCAGGGCATTGAGTTTGATTATTGCTGTTGCCATGCGTCGTTTGCGCTGCGCGAAGATGGGTTCGAAACCATCATGGTGAATTGCAACCCAGAGACGGTTTCCACCGATTACGACACCTCGGACCGGTTGTATTTCGAACCGCTCACGCTCGAAGATGTGCTCGCGGTGGTGGAACGTGAGAAGCCGCAGGGCGTGATCGTGCAGTTCGGCGGGCAAACGCCGCTGAATCTAGCGCTCGAATTGAAGCGCAACGGAGTGCCGATTATCGGGACTGCTCCCGAATCGATTGACCTTGCCGAAGACCGCCGGCGTTTTGGGCGTTTGCTGGACGAGTTGCGCATCCATCAGCCGCGCAATGGCACGGCATTGATTCCGGAAGAGGCCGCACGGGTGGCCGGTGAAATCGGGATGCCGGTGCTGGTGCGGCCGAGCTATGTTTTGGGCGGGCGCGCGATGGTGATCGCGTATGACGTGAACACCGTGCAGGAGTATGTCGCGCAGGCGGCGTTGATGGGTCCGGCGCGGCCGGTGCTGATCGATCAATTTCTAGAAGAGGCCACCGAAGTGGACGTGGACGCGCTGTCGGACGGAACCGATGTGGTGATTGGCGGCATTATGGAGCACATCGAGGAAGCTGGCGTGCACTCTGGAGACTCGAGCTGCGTGCTGCCGCCAGTCAGCTTATCACCGGCAATTCTCGACACGATACGGCAATACACCAAGCAGCTGGCAGTGGCGCTGAAGGTGGTTGGACTGATGAACGTGCAGTACGCAATCCAGCGGGACACGGTGTACGTTCTGGAAGTGAATCCTCGGGCGTCGCGTACTGTGCCGTTTGTCAGCAAGGCGACGGGGGTGCCGCTGGCGAAAGTGGCGGCGCGATTGATGGCCGGGAAGAAATTGTCGACCATGAAGCTGCCGCTGGTGCATCACCAGGGCGTTTCCGAAATTGCCGTGCATGAATTTTATTCGGTTAAGTCACCGGTGTTTCCATTCAACAAGTTCCGTGGGGTGGACACCATCCTGGGGCCGGAGATGCGCTCGACCGGCGAGGTGATGGGGATCTCGACGTCGTACGGGTTGGCGTTCGCGAAGGCCCAACTGGCGGCCGGGCAGCGTTTGCCGCGCAAGGGCACGGTGTTTCTGAGCGTGAACGACCGCGACAAGAAACATGTAGGTTCGCTCGGCAAGGAATTGCACGCCCTGGGATTCAAGTTGCTAGCGACACGAGGAACGGCGGCTGCGCTGGCCGCTGCCGGCATTGAGGCCGACGAAGTTTTTAAAGTAAACGAGGGCCGGCCGAACATCGTGGACCTGATCAAGACCGCGAAAATCGATCTCATCATCAACACGCCGCTGGGCAGGGAATCGTTCTACGACGAAAAATCGATTCGGCGCGCAGCCATTCGCTATAACATTCCGTGCATCACGACGCTGGCGGCGGCACATGCGGCAGCGCGCGGGATTCAGGCGTTGCTCGAGCAAGGCACGGAAGTGGCGGCGCTGCAGGATTTGCATCGAGGCACGGTGGCTGCTTCGAATTCGTCGAAGGCGGGGGACTAATCGTGGAATTCGCAGGTGTTTTTCCAGCGTTGGTTACGCCGTTTGGAGCAGATGGCGGGGTTTCGGTCGCCGACGTCAAGCACAATATCGCGTTGTACAACCGCACTGCGCTCGCAGGATACGTGGCCATCGGATCCACCGGGGAATCCGTGCTGCTGCGCGAGAAAGAGATTGACGAGGTACTCGCGGGGGTGAAAGAGGCGTCCGCGCCGGGTAAGAAATTAATTGCCGGTACAGGTTCGGAATCTACGGCGGAAACGATCGAACGTTGCAAGCGAGCTGCGGAATTGGGATACCACGCAGCCTTGGTGAAGACCCCGTACTACTACAAGCCGGCATACAAGGCGGAAGTGTTGATTGCTCATTACCGGCGCGTCGCAGATGCTTCGCCGATTCCGGTGATGCTCTATTCCGTGCCGATTTTCACGGGACTGGCGCTAGAGACTAAGGAAACACTCGCGCTCGCGGAACATCCGAACATCATCGGGATCAAGGAGAGCTCCGGCAACATTCAGCGAATTTCGGAAATGATCGCCGGTGCGGCGCCTAAATTTCAGGTGCTGGTCGGCTCGGCTCCTACCATCTACGCTTCCTTTGCGGTCGGGGCGCGCGGTGCGATTCTAGCGTTGGCCGATGCGCTCCCGGAAAAATGCGCCCAGGTCTACGAATACTTCAGCAAGGGGCAGCACCAGCAGGCGCTGGAGTTGCAGCGTGTGCTGATACGCGCGTCCAAAATCATCGTGTCCGACATGGGCATCGCCGGCATAAAAC
>DATCOK010000433.1:0-9945 GCA_036564765.1 Candidatus Acidiferrum sp.
GAGCAGATGCTGGGCGAAGGCGCCGCGCCCGGCGAAATTGTGCAACTGCGCCATGCGCTCGAGTTGGACCGGCCGTTGCCCGCGCAGTACGGGCACTATCTCTGGCAACTCGCACACGGTGATTTGGGGAACTCGCTGAAATTCCAGGCCCCGGTGCGGAGAATTATTTTTGAGCGGTATCCCGCGACGTTGCAGCTCGCCTTTATCGCTCTGCTGGTTTGCGCAGCGATTGCCATTCCCGCCGGAGTTTTGGCCGCGCACCGGCGCGGCCACGCGGTCGACCGGGCCGTCGGGGTATTTACATTATTCGGGCTGGCCATTCCCAATTTTGCGCTAGGACCCCTACTCATCCTGCTGTTTTCGATCGAACTTGGCCTGTTGCCAGTGTCAGGGCGCGGCGGAATTACGTACTACATTCTGCCCGCAGCCACGCTAGGCGCGGCGCTGGCCGCGATTCTCACACGCATGGTGCGCGGCTCGATGCTCGAAGAGTTGTCGAGCGACTATGTGCGCACGGCCCGCGCGAAAGGATTGTCCACAGCAGCGGTTCTTTTTCGGCACGCGTTTCGCAACGCGCTGATTCCCATTATCACCATCCTGGGATTGCAGTTCGGTACCTTGTTGGCCGGCACGATTGTTACGGAAACAATTTTTTCGTGGCCGGGCATTGGGCGCCTCACGGTGCAAGCCATCTCTTCGCGCGATTATCCGCTGCTGCAAGGCTGCATCCTGGTGATCGCGGTGTCGTATGTGGTGGTTAATTTGCTTACGGACTTGCTGTATACCGTGATCGATCCGCGGGTTCGCCTCTCGTGAGCCGCACCGATTCTCTTCGCCAATTTCTGCGCCAGAGCGTGCTGGCACGCGTGGGATTTGCTGCCGCGATTATTTTATTGCTGGTCGCTCTGCTGGCTCCGTGGATCGCGCCGGCAGATCCCGCCGCGCAAAATTTGCCGATCCGCCTTTCCGCGCCGTCGTGGGCCCACTGGATGGGCACCGACGAACTGGGCCGCGACATTCTTTCGCGCACGATGTATGGGGCGCGCGTTTCCTTGTTGGTGGCCGTTTCGGTGGTGTGCGGATGCGGGTCGATTGGCCTGCTGATTGGAATGCTGGCGGGTTACGCGGGCGGCTGGTTCGACCGCTTCGTGAATCTGCTGCTCATCAACGCGTTTCTTTCGTTCCCGGGAATTTTATTGGCGATTGCGTTCGCCGCGTTTCTGGGGCCCGGCATCGGGAAAGTGATCCTGGCGTTGATTATTACCGGGTGGGCAGGTTACGCGCGACTGGCACGCGCACAGGTGCTAAAAGCCAAGGAACTGGAATTTGTTCTGGCGGCGCGCTCGTTGGGAGCTTCGCACCGGCGCATTCTGGGGCGTCATCTGCTTCCCAATATTTTGCAGCCGATTTTGATCCAGGCCACGATCGGCATGGCTGGGGCGATTCTCGCGGAATCCACGTTGAGTTTCCTCGGATTGGGAGTGCTCGCTCCGCTGCCCAGCTGGGGTTCGATGCTGAACGATGCGCGCAGCCATCTGTTTGATGCGCCGCACATGGTGGTTTTTCCGGCGCTGGCGGTAATGACCGCGGTGCTGGCGTTTAATTTGTTAGGTGACGCGTGGCGCGACTGGCTGGACCCGCGCATGCGTGCACAGATGGCCGCGCTGGAAAGTTCCAAGTAAAACGGAATCGCTAGTTTTTGGCGAGAACTACCGGGTTGCCGCGGCCGATGCCCAGCTTGCGCGCCGCGCTGGCCTTGTTGAGGCCAATTTCCAGATAGCCGCTAGAGCCGACGTACGCGAACGGCTCATCGGCGGTTCCCGAGGCGAAGGTGTCGACCAGGCGCGAGACGGCTTGATTGCCGACAGTGAGCTTGAAATTCCCGTTGTTCGCGGTCTCCGGCAAATCTTCGATGCGCAAGTTAGTCATGGCGTTTCCGAACGAATCGATGCGCAACACGACACCTTGCATTCCGGCATCGGTTTGTTTGGCGCGGGGCAGCGCGAAGCGCTGAAAGTCCTGAATTTCTTCACCCATCGCGGCGGTTTGCCAGCCCTTCGAAAGCCATGCCGCCACCGGAGCAAAAATGTCGCGGCCGTGAAACGTTTTGCTGACCGGCTGCAGGTAGTAATGTTCGGCGCTGGCGTGGCGCACCACGAGATTCTCCTGTTCCCGTTCGTACACCAGGGAAAGCACGCCATTGTCCGGCGCGACAAAATATTGATTCTGCGCAGTGACCAGCAGCGGACGCCGGTCGGTGCCGACGCCCGGATCGACCACCACAAGATGAATCGTGCGCGCAGGGAAGTAAGAATACGCCGCGCCGATGGTGAGCGCCCCATCCAGTAGATCGAAGGCGTTCACGTTGTGAGTGATGTCGACGATGGTTAGTTCGGGATTAATTTTGAGCAGGACGCCTTTGAGCGTACCGACCAGATGATCGTTGGTGCCGTAGTCGGTGGTCAGGGTGATGATCGGATTTGACACGGGTAGCTTGGCCTCAGTGCGCGCGCGACGAGATTTGCATGTTTTTGAATGGCGCGCCGCGTACTTCGACGCTATCGAAGGGCGCGGCAGGCGTCAAGAATTCAGCCACGACATGCTGTGCAAGGGGCAACAGCGCTTCGAGGCGATGTCCAAAAAAACTGTTGAATGGCGCTCAGCTAATGTTGGGCTGGGTCCACAATTCCGATTTTGTCGACGCCGCTGCACGCGATGTACACGCGGCCGTCCGGCGTTGCCGCCATATTGCGGATGACGCCTCCGCCGGAGGGAACGTAAGCGCGAGCAAACTTCTCGGAAGACGGATCGAATTTAATGATGGTGTTGGGCTTCACTCCCGATTCGCTGTACCAAACGCTGCCATCGCGCGTGATGGCAATCCCATAAGGATTGGATTCCGCGCCTCCGGGAGACGGCCACATCTTCACCGCTCCATTCGCAGGATTCAGCCGGCCCAGATTGCCGCTTTTGAAATCAGTAAAATACACCTGGTCGTCAGCAGCGATTGCCAAGCGGCGAGGTCGCGCGCTTTCCGGCAGCGGAAATTCCTTGATGGCCATGGATCTGGGGTCGATCTGCGCCAGCTTGTTGGTTCCCAGTTCGCAGAAGAAGGGCACGCCCTTGCTGTTGACGGCGATGCCGTAGGGGAGCGCATTTTCTGTCGGCACCGCTTTCAATTCTACTTTCCCGCTCTTCGGGTCCAGCCGCCCGACCATGTTTCCGCCCTGGACCGTGAACCACAACGTTCCATGCGCATCAAACACCGCGGTGTGAGGATCATCAGCTTTGGCGTCGGGCATTTTGTATTTCGTGACTTCGCCGCTGTGCGGGTCTAATTTGCCGATGTAGCCCCCGAAATTCGCGGTGAACCAGATGTTGCCCCCGCGGTCGGAGACCAATCCGTGCGGACCGACGTTTTCACCCTTCACCGGATATTCCTTGAAGGTTTGCGTTTTTGGATCGAAGCGCCCGATCTTGTTGGTCATCTGTTCGGTGAACCACAAGGCTCCATCATTGCCCACGGCGGGATCATGGGGATGGGCGCCCTTTGAAGGGACGTCCCATTCGCGGATGCTGACGCGTAGTTCACCGGCGCTCGAAGGAGTTGTGGCGCTCCAGAGGGTCAAGGCCGCGGTGGTAAGCAGTGTTGCTGCAATGATTGACAGGATGAGCGATGTGTTGCGGGCCATGTGGACCTCCCAAAAATGCCGGGCAGGCATCGGGTCCATTGTCGCGCAAAACTGCGTAAAGTTCAGTTGGATGCGACGAGATTAATCGATTCCCAATTTGCGTTGCATCTGCTCGAGGGAGACGCCTTTCGTTTCGGGGTAGAAGAACAGCACGACGAAGAATTGCACCACCATCATGGCCGCGAAGAACATGAACGGGTACGCGCCGGAAGATTTGGCCACCTGCGGAAAGGTGTAGGCGATGATGGCGTTCGTGATCCAGTGCGAGGAACTGCCCAGGGACTGGCCCTTGGCGCGCACGCGATTGGGAAAAACTTCGCCGATGTAGACCCAGATGACCGCACCTTGGGAGATGGCGAAAAAGGCGATGTAGCCGACCAGCAGCCATAGAAGAAAACTCTGATTGGTCTGAGTGTAGAAAATGCGGGCGACGCCAGCGAGGCAGATGGCCGTGCCCACCGCGCCGGTGAGCAGCAGCGTTTTCCGGCCGAGTTTGTCGATTAACGTCATGCCGAAAAGTGTCGCGACGAGGTTCATCGCGCCGATGGCCACGGCTTGCAGATCGCCCGAAATTTTGCTGAAGCCCGCGGCGGCAAAAATGTCGTTGAGGTAATAGAGGATGGCGTTGATGCCGGAGAGTTGATTGAACATGCCGATGGTGATGGCCAAAAAAATCGGGAGCCGGTATTTCCAGGCGAACAGCGGCTCGGAAGTCTGCAGGCGTTCGATATGGATGGACTCGACAATTTCGCGCAGCTCCGTCTCGGGGTCATCGGCGCCCATGGATTGCAGGACGGTGCGGGCTTCGTCGACGCGCTTTTGCGTGACCAGCCAGCGCGAACTCGGCGGAATGGTGAAGAGCATGGCCAGAAACAAAATTGCAGGCACGGTGGCCACGCCGAATTGCCAGCGCCACTCATGGGCCCCGAGCGCGAGGCCGCCGATCACGTAGTTGGAGAAATAGGCGAGGAGAATGCCGAGAACGATGTTGACTTGAAACATGCCGACAAGGCGGCCGCGCAGACGGGCAGGCGCCAGTTCCGCGATGTAAACGGGACCGAGCACCGAAGAGCCACCGATTCCAAGGCCGCCGATGAACCGGGCGATCAGCAACATCGGCCAACTTGCCGCGAACGCGCAGCCTAGCGCGGACAGCACGTAGAAAATTGCGAGAACGCGCAGCGTTTCGCGGCCACCCCAGCGTTGCCCGGGAATGCCTGCGGACATCGCACCGATAATCGTGCCGACCAGTGCCATGGCCACCGTCAAACCGAGTTGGCGTGGACTGAGGTGGTAGGTCAGCGTCAACGAGTGGGTGGTGCCGGCAATGACCGCGGTGTCAAAGCCGAATAGCAGGCCGCCGAGAGCGCCGACAGCGGTGGCCCGAAGCAAAGTTGGGTTCAATCGCATCAATTAGCCTGTGCTCGCGAGAAAAGCGAATTAAAGCTATCACCAAACGTCGAGGTTTCGCGCAGAAAACTCCCATTGCGAATCGACGCATACGAAAAGTCGCGAACGTAAAAGGGTTACGCGCTACTGGGTCTTTACTAAGGAAACGGATGCACGTGCGAGAAGCAACCCGGAAGCTGAACCAACCGGGTCACACAAGCATCCAATTTCGTATGGGCCAGGAATTACTTTTTGCTACGCGGGAAATTCCCGGAGGGCTGGTGTTTCATTCTTATTTTTTGACGCTGGATGAAGAACGCGGACTGTTGGACTTCCTGAACGGGCTGCCGTTCCAAGCCTTCACGATGCGGGGCTTAGTGGCGAAACGCCAGGTGGCGCAATTTGGTTTGCAGTATGGCCTGGCGAGCCGGACGCTCAGCCGCGCTGCTGGCGTACCGCCACAACTGGAAGCCGTTCGCAAACGAGTGGCCGCTTTTCCGCAAATTCTAATCAACAAATATCCACCAGGCGCGGGAATCGGGTGGCATCTCGATTCGCCGCCATCTGGAATCGTCGCGGGAGTTTCGCTGGGAGCGGACTGCACGATGCGCTTTCAACGCGGCGAAGGCGCGGCGCGAAAGACCGCACAACAGGAACTGCCGCCCCGTTCACTATATCTGTTGACGGGTGAAGCGCGCGAATTGTGGCAGCATCGCGTGCCGCCCATCAGCGAACTGCGTTATTCCATTACGCTGCGCACGCTAAGAGAGCCCTTTAGGGATGACCACGTATGCAATTCGTGGCGATTGGATGGCGAGCGTTACTTGGGTATAATCAACAACCGAAGTGCTGAGCGGGCGTCGTACAATGGCAGTATAGAAGCTTCCCAAGCTTCGGACGTGGGTTCGATTCCCATCGCCCGCTCCAGATTTCGCGTGGCCTGCCGATAGTGATCCAAGATTTGGAACTTTAGATGAAGCGCTGGTGTCAGCGTCGTTTTGACTGCGGGCATGTGAGGAATTTCTAAGAAAACAAGTTTAGAAATTGCCTCAAGTCCGGTGCGGGGATGCCGATAATAGTTGTGACAGAGGATCTGCCTTTCAATGTCCCGGCCCACGCTCGAGTGGGTTTCAAAATGAACAGATGAATTCCAGTTTGGGCCGCTGTTTCAGTCGATGAGGTTGCTCTAATCGGTTTTTGCTAATGAACTTCAGCATATCCAGCAGCCGCAGCAAAAACCTCTGGAACTAAACTTGCCCATACTCTGTGACGAGAGCGGAGGGTGAGGACAATTACTTGCGCCGCACGTTGGACGCCGGCGGCCGCTCAGCGCTGATCCGCACGGTCCGCGGCGTCGGCTACCAAATCGCCCCCACGCAAAGCACGATACCAGAACCTGCAGCAGTGCTTTCATAGTAGCCGGCGGGCATTCCAGTCCCGAATTGCGTTCCGTCACTCTTCGTAGCCGCAGTCCAACCCGTAGGTGACAAAGCAGGTCGCCCAGATGCGTGATCGCGATCAAAGCATTCTCTGAAGGTCCGTTTTCGACGTGTGGCGCCAGTTTGCCGTTCCGATATGGCGAATCAAACTTCTATCATCGCGCCGACGCTCCGGTAGCGGGTAGGGAACCGCGCGTCTACAATGTCTGCAGAGCCCAAAAACGTCTTGCTCGAAATTACGGAAAATCCCGCTGTCGTGTGCGTCATCTTCGTTGTCCGCGTGCAACCCCGCGCCAGCAGCGATGAGGTCGTCGGCGAATTCTCTGGCGCACTCAAAATTCGCTTGCGCGCGCCTGCCGTCGAAGGCCGCGCCAACGAAGCCCTGATCGATTTCCTCGCCCATCTTTTGAATACGCCCAAGGCCGCTGTTAGAATTCTCAGCGGTGACCGTAGCCGAACAAAACGCATCGAAATTCGCGGCGTTTCTAAAGCGCAGATCGAGAACCTGATTCCTCGTGAAGCATGACGCCCGAACCACTAGTGAATCAGAAAAAGGAAGTCCGTCGATGAGTGCAGACATCGCCGCCATACAAACTGACTTACGCGCCGCAAAAATGGATGGCTGGCTCTTTTACGATTTTCGCGGCCGCGATCCCATCGCTCAGCGCATCCTTAAATTGCCGGAAGGCATGCGCACGCGCCGCTGGTTCTATTTCGTTCCCGCCAAAGGCACGCCAAAAAAACTGGTGCACAAAATCGAAACGCAAGCGCTGGCCAGCCTACCGGGTGAAACGCTCTACTATGCCGGCCTGTCGGAATTGGAAAAAAACCTGAAGAAGATTCTCTCGCGCGCGAAAACGGTCGCGATGCAATATTCGCCAAAAAACGCCGTTCCCTACGTCTCCATGGTGGATGCCGGAACCGTCGAGATGGTTCGCGGCGCGGGTCCCAAGATCGTCAGTTCCGCCGACCTAGTGCAAAAATACGAAGCCTGCTGGACGGACGCGCAAACGGCCTCGCACGATAGCGCCGCCAAGAAAATCGACCGTATCCTTCGCGGCGCCTTCGAACACGCCGCTCAATCGGTGCGCGAGAAGAAAGCCGTCACCGAATACGATCTGAAGCTATGGATGCTGCAGGAGTTTGAGGCCGCCAATCTACGTTGCGACGACGGCCCAGACGTTGCCGTCAATGCCCACGTCAGCGATCCGCACTACGGCCCCACTAAGGAGAGCGCTTCGCCCATTCGCGAAGGAGACCTTCTCCTCATCGATGTCTGGGGCAGGGAACGCATTGCCGGCAGCGTCTACTACGACATCACCTGGATTGGTTATTTAGGCGCGAAAGTGCCGGAAAAATTCGCGAAAGTGTTTCGCGTGGCTCGCGACGCCCGCGACAAAGCTGTCAATCTGATTCTTAGCAGCATCGCTTCCGGAAAAACCGTCGAAGGCTGGCAGGTCGATCAAGCCGCGCGCGCTCTCATCGAAAAGGCCGGCTACGGAGAATATTTTTATCATCGCACCGGCCACAACATCGGCGAAACGATTCACGGCAACGGCGCCAATATGGATAATCTTGAAACTCACGACGTGCGCCGCCTCATCCCGCGCACCTGTACCTCGATCGAACCCGGAATTTATCTGCCGGAATTCGGAATCCGCACGGAAGTGAATGTCTACATCGGCGAGAAAGAAGCGCGCGTCACCGGGGCCGTGCAGAAAGAAATTCTCGCGCTCCTGGCATAATTCGTTTTTATTGAATTGCGCCGCAATTAAGCGTTGCTGGCATAATTTCTTATCCTTGCGTGTACCGCAAGGAAGTTAAAGGCCCATGCGTGTCAGACGACAACTCCAATCTTGAGCTTCCGCTGCCGGAAACTGCCCCGTCATCACAGCCGGTGCCGGTCATTCCCGAAACTCGCCCGCCATCTTCGCCCGCGCCGGCGGTTCACCATGGCCCTTCGGACCGAAAAAGAGAAACCGCCGCGCTGATCGTCGCGTTCTCCGGATGGCTGATACCCGGCTTGGGCCACGCGCTGCTCAAAATGTGGGGCCGCGCGCTCGCCTGCTTCGCTGCGGTCGCAATTCTTGTGATCGTCGCGGCCGGCATGCGGGGGAATATTTTCTCCCGAAATGGGGAAGACGCCTTCTCCAAACTTGGCTACGTCGCCGACCTAGGCACGGGGGTTTTCTATTGGGTGGCGAAGTCTCTCGAGCCCGATGGGGCCGACGTTTCTCACGCCAACGGAGACTACGGGACGCGCCTGCTGGCCACCGCGGGTGTTTTGAACCTGCTCGTTGCGCTGCACGCCTACGAAGTTACCCGGGGACGCAAAGCGTGATCAATGCCCTGGAATTCCGTCCCGGTCATTTTCAGTCGCTGGTCTTTTTCGCCCTGATCATTTCCGTGGCCTTCGGTTTCCTGAGCCGCCGCAGCGCCTACCAACGCGCCAGGTACATCCTCTGGTCCTTCTTTCTGTTCGTGTTCGTCGGCGTAGGTATCGGCTGGCTCATGTATCCCTTCTCGCGCTAAGGACCGTGCCCGCTCCGCCGCGGGAGTTGATACGCCCTACGGAACTGAGCGGTGCAGCATAGCCCTGCGAAACAACCTCCCGAAACAATGCTCAGCGTCAAATTGACAGCTTTTTTCAGCGGATGTTATTGTCGTTACACGCGCCGAGGTAGCTCAGTGGTAGAGCAGCCGATTCGTAATTACTTCTTCCTTCTATAAGTCGTTAGGTGTCAGCAGGCTGCGCTTGGAAGTACTCGTGCTCTTTCGGGCGTGGATGGTAGCGCATCTTGCAACGCATCTTGCAACAATCTTCGGAGCAGGTCATGTCGCCCAAAACGCCGCAATACTCTACGGTCCTACCTTCAATGCCCATGCTTACCCTCGCAGATTCGAGTCATAATTTCTGGAAATTTGATATATAGCAGAGCGCGTCCGGACGGGTATCCGCAATTCGAAAGCGAAGGGCAAGCGGTTGGGTCGGCCACCAGCGGTGGCGGATGCACACAGGATTGGTGAACGCCGGGCCTGCGGGGCGTCTTGGCGTGCGATTGGCCGCGAGCTTGGGCTATGTGGCGAGACAGTCAAAAAAATCGCGCAGAGGTAGCGACAAAACGCTGGCAGATTTAGTTTATCGGCAAGCTTTGGGTGGAAAACCAAAAGAGGGTTGGTATTCTAAATAAAACAGGTCCATGCAGCACTGAGTCTGCCAGTTGTAGAGCGCGCGTTGAATGGCATTCACAGAAAAGTCGTGCGGTTCGCAAACCACACCGGCGAATTCCGCGACGCGGAAACACGTCGAGAATTTGCGAAACACATTCAGCAACTTATCGACAAGACCGGCGAAGCGAGACGCGCGCGCAGAAACGAACGAAACCGCGAGCGGTACAAAAAAAAAGAACGCGACTCACGACGAC
>DATCOK010000434.1:0-6107 GCA_036564765.1 Candidatus Acidiferrum sp.
CGGAGGTGTTGGGTATCAACGTGACGCTATTCGAAGGCGATCTGCGCGAGGCGGCCAAGCGTTTTCGCTGTGACGCCGTGGCCGTTGCCATCGGCGACAACTATACGCGCTGCGAAAAGTTTCAACTGCTTCGCGACGCCGGCCTTTCCGCTGCGAACGTCGTACACCCCAGCGCGCACGTTTCGCCCTTCGTGAAACTCGGCGAAGGCGTGGTCATCCTCGCAGGAGCAACCGTCAATCCCGGCACAATCATCGAAGACAACGTCTGCGTGAACACCGCGGCCTCGGTCGACCACGATAATCACCTCGCCTACAGCTGCCACATTTTCCCCCATGCCACACTTACAGGCACGGTGCACATCGAAGAGTTTGCCTACGTCGGCGCTGGCGCGGTGGTTACCCCCAACCGCAAAGTGGGTAAGTATAGTTTCGTCGGAGCAGGTGCGGTAGTCGTCAACGATGTTCCGGAGGGCGCGGTGGTCTGCGGCGTCCCGGCAAAATTCACTAGGGAACAGACCAGGCGCCCAGGATCACTTATACAATGACCGCCGCTGCTAATCCCGCCCGTCTCCCACTTACCGCCCCTGACCACCAATGCCCCATTTTCGACAAACTGCTGCCCATCGTCGATCCTGAGGGACTGCCCGGCGTTGAGTTCCTCGAAGACGTGCAAACAATTCTACGCAGTAAGCAGCTAACCAACGGCGCACGTGTCCGCGAGTTCGAAAGCGCCGCGGCTGAGTATCTCGGCGTGCCTCATTGTGTCGCTGTCTCCAGTTGCACCTCCGGCCTTTTACTCGTGTTGCAGTCGCTGCATCTGCAAGGCGACGTGATTATCCCCAGCTTCACATTTCACGCTACGGCTCACGCTATCGCATGGAATGGACTGAAGCCGGTATTCGCCGATTGCCACCCGCAGACTTTCTGTATCGATACTCAAGCGCTGCGCCTGCAACTATCGCAGAAGACCGCCGCCATTTTGGCAGTCCACATCTTCGGCAATCCCGCGCCAGTACGCGAGCTCGAAGAAATCGCCAACGAGAAAAATATCCCGCTGATTTTTGATGCCGCCCACGCCTTTGGCAGCCGCAGCAACGGAAAACCCGTCGGTGGATTTGGCACAGCGGAAGTCTTCAGCTTTTCGCCGACAAAGTTGGTCGTCGCGGGCGAAGGCGGCCTGGTCACTACACGGGACGCGCAACTTGCGCAAAAACTGCGCGCCGCGCGCAACTACGGCGACGCCGGAAATTACGATCCCGAAATCCGCGGTGTGAACGCCCGAATGAGCGACCTACACGCCGCCCTAGCGCTGCGTAGTTTGCAGGGCGTCGACGCACGCATCGCTCGCCGAAATGAAATTCGCCGGCGCTACGAAAAAAATCTCAGCGGGATTCCAGGACTCACCTTTCAGCAAGTCGCCGCAGGCGATCTCTCAGCCTTCAAGGATTTTTCAATACTGATCGATGGGGAAACGTTCGGCCTTTCGCGCGAGTCCTTACTCGCGGCCCTGCGCCGCCACAATATCGACGCCAGAAAATATTTCTCGCCGCCAGTCCACCAGCAAACGCTATATTGCCAGCTGTGGGATGGGCGCCCTCTCCCGGTCACTGAAATGATTGCCAGCAGCGTCGTCAGCCTGCCCATCTATTCCTCGCTCCCTGACGAAGCGATCGACAAAGTCTGCTACGCCATCTCGAGTGCTCATCAACAAGGCAAATCCTGGGGTCCCCACCAAAAATGAAGCGCGACAAAGCCGTTTGCAACCAGGAAAATCCCTGCACGTTGGTCCTCGGCGGCGCCGGCTACCTCGGCTCCGTGCTCGTCCGCCAGTTGCTCGCGCTCGGCCATCGCGTCCGCGCCCTGGACTCCTTCCTGTTCGGCGAGCAACCTCTCGACGAGCTCCGTAAGCATCCGCAGTTCGAACTCATACGCGGAGATGTCCGCGACATCGGCGCGGTGGTCCGCTCCATGAAAGGCTGCGACGCCGTCATCCATCTCGCCGCCATCGTGGGCGACTCCGCCTGCGATGAAAACAAGCAGCTGGCCGTCGAAGTCAATCGCGCCGCCACGCGCATGCTCGCTGACGTCGCCCTGGAGTGCGGTGTGCAGCGATTTATTTTTGCTTCGTCCTGCAGTGTCTACGGCGCTTCCGATTTTTTGGTCGATGAGCGTTCGCCCTTAAGCCCCTTGTCTGTATACGCGGAAACCAAAATCGATTCCGAGTCTATTCTCCTCGAAGCGCAGAGGGCCAATTTCGCTCCGATCATTTTGCGTCTCAGCACGCTGTTCGGTCTTTCGCCGCGCATGCGCTTCGATCTGGTGGTCAATCTGTTTGTCGCCCGCGCCGTCTTCATGGGCAGTATCACCGTTCTCAACGGTCAACAGTGGCGCCCGCTGATGCACGTGCAGGACGCCGCACGCGCCTGCGTCGCCTGTCTTGAAGCCGCTCCTGAATCCGTCAGCGGAGAAATCTTCAACGTTGGCTCGCCCAACCTCAATCTCCAGATTCATCAACTCGGCGACGCCGTGTCTCGCGTCATTCCCGGCACCGAAATCGAAACCCTCGAAAACGAGGACCGCCGCAATTATCGCGTCTCCTTCAACAAAATCCGCGAGCGCCTGGGCTTCGACTGCTGGAAATCCATGGAGTATGGTATCCAGGAGATCTACGGCGCCGTTCGCGCCGGCCTGATCACTGACTTCACTACCGCGCAATTCAATAATCAGATCGCCCTGCGCGCCCTCGTACGCGCAGGCGCGAAACGATCAGCGCCACTACAAAAACCGGACAATGCCGCGCGCGGCCACACCGCCGGTCCTTGATCGCGGCATCGCGGCTTCGAAACCTCGCGCTAGGAGTTCCTCCATTTTGAGCAACTCGGCACGATCTTCTCGCCAACCGGAAGATGAATTTGAGCGCCGCTTCCTCGCGCTCATCCGTTTGAATGATCTGGTACTGGACGCAGGTTGTGGCAGCGGCAAATTTTCGCCCGAACGCTCCATCTCCTCGCCAGCCTTTCACCTTGTTGGCTTCGACAACTTCGCGGCGGTGCAAAAAAACACCCGCGTCGACTTTCGTTCCGCTGGAGACGTAAATCATTTACCGTTTGCCGACCGCGCTTTCGAGGCAGTCTATGCCCGCTGGTTGATTGAACATCTCGAAGATCCCGCGACGACCCTGCGCGAATTTCATCGTGTCATGAAGCCCGGCGGCCATTTGGCGCTGTTCACCACAAATTTACAGCACTACTACGGAGTGGCCGCAAGATTTACGCCCCACTGGTTTCACACTTGCTTTAATCGCCGCCGCGGCTTTCTGGAAGGCGACATTTTTCCTACCTACTATCGCGCCAACACGCGGCGTCGTTGTGAGCGCCTGTTGCTTGAGGCCGGTTTCAAACACGAAAACATAAAAATTGAACTGGCGGAAGGCGCTCCAGCAGTGTTGGCGTTCAATAGCGCGCTGCATTCCCTGGGCCGGGCCTACGAATATATGGTCAACCGTTTCGAATCTTTATCCTCATTCCGCCTAAACCTCATCATCATTGCGCGGAAGGAGTGAATGGTCGTTCCTAGGTGGCGGGAATGCGAAACTGGCGCAAAGCGGGTTGAATGGCTATCGTCGCGAGATCTGTTTCACGGCTTCCAGGAAAGCCACGCGTTTTTGATCCAACACTCCGGGAGCAAATTGCCGCGACTTAGCGGCATTCCGTTCGCTCATACCAGCCAGCCGCTCCGCGTCTGACGCCACACGCATAATGAGTGCCGCCAGATGGTGCTCATCCGCCACCGGAAACATCTCCTCGGGTTCCAACAATTCCGGAATTCCGCCAACATCGCTGCCAATGCAAGGACAGCCACGGGCCATGGCCTCCAAAAGTGCGCGCGGCATTCCCTCGGTGCGCGATGGGAGAACAAACAAGTCGATGGAATCGAGCACCCCGAAAATTTCGTTTCCTGGCGGCAGTCGCCCTGAGAAATGGGCCGACGCCGCAAGGCCCAGCCTTGCGGCCAACTGCTTCATCTCCTCGAGATGACGCCCGTCGCCGACAAACTGCAGGAAAAGACGCAAATCGCGCCCAGCGCAGATTTCTACGGCGCGTAGCAAAACATCGGCGCCTTTGTACATCCGCGCAAAACTCCCCACGAATCCAATGCGCAACGGTTCCCGTCCGCCCACTGCAGCCCAAGGCAGAGCACGAATACGCTGTAGCCTCTCTGCCAGAATTTCCCCCGGAGCAAGTGCCTCACCCAGGCTCACATCGGAAAAGCCGTCCACATACGCTCCCGCCCGCGGCGGATACCGTTTTTGCAGCGTTGCCGCCGTCACGTAATGCAGAGCCGATGCGCCGGCGCAAATCCGTTTCATCTGCTGCGTGCCTATCACCCGAAACACCGGTCGGGAAATATTTGGCCAGGTCCCCGGACCCAGCGCTCTCCACGGATCGCCCAGAACTTCCACCGCATAAGGCTTTTTTGCTCGCACAATCTCGCGCCAGACCATCTGGCTCACCAATCCCGGCACGCGCAGCAAATACGCATCGCAACGCGCCACAGCCGCTTGCGCAGTTGCCCGCGCCTGCCGGCGTACACGCAAATATTCCCGCGCGCCGGTAAAATCCGGCAAAACGCAGAAGGACACATGCTCGCCATCCGCGCGCTGCCGGGTTTTTTCTGAAAATCTTTCGGCTTTCACACGAGCGATAACTTCAACCGCGCTGAACACCTGGCTATACCGCGACCAAAAAGGGTAGGCCGCTAAGCCACGGGAATAAATGGCGCTCGCATCCGTTGCGTAAAAATGCTCCTCGCTGGTCGTCAGCAGCCGCATGCCGCGCGCCTGCGAAGAAAACTCATGCGAAGCGTGCCGCTCCACGACGAACTGTGCGCGGGGCCGCTGCCGCCGCCGGGTGGGGGACTCTTCGCACCGATGCCAAAAACGCCGCAGTGATTAGCGATCCATCCACTACAAATAGAAACAGAACATTGTCGGAATCCGACACAAACGCCGTGGCAAACAAGATCGTTACCAGTGGCGCAAGGAACAGCCGCGCATCCGAAGGCTCCCAACTCGTAAATTTTCGCCGGTACCATCCCAGGCATGCGCCATACAGCGCGTACATCGGAAGCACGCCCCACGGACCGAAGTTTAGAAAGGCCTCACCCGTCAGCCCATACACTCGCGTGGAATCGTATGCGGAAGACTTGCCGAGTGTCGCTTCCGTGCCTGCATCCGTTTTGTAGTTCGGGCGGTTCGGCCAGATGCTTCTCGGGACCAAAAAACTTGCCGCTGCCGCGTAGGTCAAGCCCCAGCGATAGTCGTAATCGCGTGGATATTTCACCAGGTTGTAGAGCATGAAGGCATTCACATCGGCACGCGCCAAGTCATCGAGCAGCAGATACTTGATGTCGCGCTGGTAGCCTTTGGGCTGCAACCACGTGCTCGGAGCGTCGATGACGCCAAATCCCGTTCTGCCCTGCTCCTTATAAAATCCGTAAAAATACATGAACGCGACCAGGACGATGACGCCGGCGGCAACCACTTTTCGCGACAATCGATCAATGCGGTAATGAATGATCCCCGCCATCCAGAACAACGCCCAGATCGTCGCGGACCTGCTGCCGTACCAGCCCATTAGAACGAATTGACTGATGCCGAAGCCGCATACCAGCAGAATGCCAATCGACGCCGGACGCCGGCCGCGTTGTTCTCGGTTTGTCCAGACGTACACCAGAATGATGAAACACAAAACCGTGAGCGGCCACGCGAAGACCAGCAGCCATCCTTTGCCGGTATACGCTTGCAGGTTGTCCTCGAAACTTTTCACCATACCGGGAATGCCATCGAGCCGCGAGAAAAAAGCCAGCACTCCCACGAGAGAACAGCCTAGCGCCAGCGAAAAAAAAAGGTGGAATCTGCGCTTGTCGATCTTCCACATCGCCTCGCACCGCGAGGTCCGGTTGAACGCGTAATTGTGCATCACTCGATACGTCAATAAGCTCGCGGCGTTCAATGCTGCCATGGCCCCCAGCCACGGTCGCCAATCGCCCCAGAGTGCCAGGTCCTCATTAACGCCGAAGCGATCCCACACCACATGCAGCATGGG
>DATCOK010000435.1:0-1981 GCA_036564765.1 Candidatus Acidiferrum sp.
TGTCGCCGCTTGCAGTCGCTTTCAAGGCTTCCGGCTTTTTAGCGGCCGATTTTTCTGGATTCCCTGTTTGCTGCTGTGGCTTCTTAGCTTTTTGCGGACTTTGTGCGGCAGTTTCTTGAGACTGTTTGACTGCCTCTTGCGCCTTCTTGTCCTTAGGCTCGGCTTTGGCCTCGCTTGTGGTCTCGGATTTAGTCTCCGACTTGACTTCGTCCTTCTTCTCCGAATCCTTGTCTGAAGCCTTCTTGCCTTGCGGCGTCAGCAAATACTCCATCCGTGCCCTTGCGGCGCGCCACCTCACGCTGCTGGCGTTTCCCGCGCGCTCGAGATATGGCGCCAGCTTTTCTTCCGTGGCGATTCCCTCATCTTTCAAAAATTGCAGGATGGCCAACGTCTGCGTCTCGGAAGTTTCCAGTAGGCCGAACAGTTCACTGAGTATTTCCTTGATGGGATCGGACTTGGGTTCCATGGGGCTCTCTATCCACGAAATGCGGATCAGCGGGATAGCGGACGGGGCTGCGTGCGCTTCGCAGCTATTCTATGGCCCCGCGGCGGCCGAAGGCTCGGGCAATTTGCGGTGTTCACGAATAATCGAGATGAGCGACTGCGCCGCGCGCGGCAGGCTGCGATCGCGCCGGTACACCAACCCTAACTCGCGCCACAGGTCCACGCCTTCGACAGTTAGCAGTTTTACTTCGCCGGCTTTCACCTGGTCGCTCGCGAAACTTTCGCTGATAAACGACACCCCGGCATCCGCGGCCACAAAGCGCTTGATCATCCCGATGCTCGGCAACTCCATGGTGATGCGCAAACGCGAGCGGTACGGGCGGAAAAGTTTGTCGAGCACCTGCCGCGTAAATCCCGTCCGCGGAAAAATCAGCGGTTGCGCGGCCACTTCTTCCAACGTGATTTTGCTGCGGCTCGCAAGCGGATTCCGCGTGCTGACCATAAAGCGCAGCCGGTCCCGATAAATATGATGCACCTTGGTGTTCATGGCCTTGATCGGCAAGGTCACGATGCCCACATCGATGGTGCCGTCTTCGATGCGCTGCAGAATTTTGTGGCTGAAGTTGCGGTAGATGCTGATGTGCACCAGCGGGTAGCGTCGCTGAAACTCCGCGAAAATATCCGGCAGCAGGTACAAACAGGTCGCTTCGTTGGCCCCGAACAGCACCGTGCCCTGCACCACGTTGCCGCGATCCGCCACGCCTTGCACTGATTCGTCGCGCAAGCGCAGAAGCCGCTCAGCATACTCGAATAAGACTTCCCCGGCGGGCGTCAACTCCACCGATTTTGCGGAACGGTCCAGCAACTTGGCGCGGTAGGCCTGCTCCAGTTGGCGAATTTGCGCGCTTACCGCCGATTGCGAGCGAAATACTTTTTGACCAGCACGCGAGAAACTTTTCAGCTTGGCGACGTACACGAAAGTGGCGAGTTGGTCGAAATCCATAAAGTGCTCGGCGGTGATTATAACTGATTTAGGAAGCCGCCTACGTCGCGGAAAGCCCCTTTCCAGATTAATTTATCTTAAAGTTACCATCACACCAGTAAAGCCGTTTGCGGCGAGACTGCCTCCGGCGCGATCGGCAACAACAAGTCGCGGTCCCGCAATTTTTCCAGCAGCGGTCTCCACGTATCCGCGACGCTGCCCTGAAAATGCAGCGGCTGCACCCGCACCATCGGCAGCGCCCCCGACCGCAGCAACAATTTCACCGCGCGCGGGCTCGCCGTAAAATAAATGTGCTCTTCGATCACCCGCCGCAGCCAACCCTCTTCTTCGACTTCCAGCTCCGTCGTGCTCACAAAATCCCGATGCAGCACGTCCTCGGCTTCCGCGCGCGGAACGTACGCCAGACCGCCGGTCATCCCCGACCCAAAATTCAATCCCAGCGGCCCAAGAATCACCGCCACGCCGCCGGTCATATATTCACAGCCGTGCTGACCGACGCCTTCCACCACCGCCAGCGCCCCGCTGTTGCGCACC
>DATCOK010000436.1:0-17112 GCA_036564765.1 Candidatus Acidiferrum sp.
GGATCCAGATGGCCGTAACGCCCAGCTCCTGCAAATAATCGAGCCGCTGCGTCAATCCGACAAAATCGCCGATGCCGTCGCCGTTACTATCGCAGAACGTCCGCACGTGCAGCTGATAAATTACCGCGTCCTTGTACCACAGGCTGTCTTCTTGCAGCGCCAAAGAGAAAACTCCTTCTCGAGTCTCAACTAAAAATGATTTCTAGTGTGTGAACGGCGTTAACCAACGCTAACGAACGGTCTCCACCCGGAAAATGTGCGCCGGCAGCCCCGCCGGATTTAGCTCCACGTAATTCCGGCTTCCTCGCCACATATATTTCTTGTCCGTAAGCAGATCGTGCAGCTCATAAGTCTCGTCTTCATCCAGGCGAAACTCCTTCAGCAGCACCTCGATCCAGCCCATCTGCCGGTTGCCCGGATCCAGATTCACCACTACCAGAATTTTGTCCCCGCGATCCTCCGACGTTTTGCTATAGGCGATCAGTTGCGGATTATCCGTCGCATGAAACTGCAGACTGCCGTTGCTCTGCAGCGCCTCGTGCTCGCGCCGGATGCAGTTCACGCGCCGGATTAAATCTTTCAGACTCTTCGGATCGTCGCGATCCCACACCCGCACCTGGTACTTCTCCGAATCCAGATACTCTTCGCTGCCTTCCCGCACCGCCGTATGCTCCACCAGTTCGAACGCCGGACCATACATCCCGTAATTCGCCCCCAGCGTCGCCGCCAGCACCAATCGCGCGATAAATGCCGGCCGCCCGCCCTTTTGCAGGTACTCATTCAAAATGTCCGGCGTGTTCGGCCACAAATTTGGCCGGAAAAAATCGCTCACCGGCGGCTGCGTGATCTCCGTGAAGTATTCCGTCAACTCCGCCTTGCTATTTTTCCACGCAAAATACGTATACGACTGGTTGAATCCCAGCTTTGCCAACCGGTACATGATCTTCGGCCGCGTAAACGCTTCCGCCAGAAAAATCACTTCCGGATATTGGCGCTGTACTTCCCCGATCATTGCTTCCCAGAACGCAAACGGCTTGGTATGCGGATTGTCCACGCGAAAAATGCGAATCCCCTGCGCGATCCAGTACAGCACTACGCTCTTCAACTCTTCCGCCAGCGCCGCGTACTGCGGCGTCTCGAAATCCAGTGGATAAATATCCTGGTACTTCTTCGGCGGGTTTTCCGCGTACTGCACCGTGCCGTCCGCGCGCGACCGGAACCATTCGCGGTGCTCCTTCACATACGGATGATCCGGCGAGCACTGGAATGCGATATCCAGCGCCAGTTCGATCCCGTAGCTCGCCACTTTTTCCCGCAGCGTCTTTAAATCCGCGAGCGTCCCTAAATCCGGATGAATCGCCTTGTGTCCGCCCTCTTTCGAACCGATCGCCCACGGACTGCCCACATCGCTCGCCGCCGGCGTCGTGGAATTATTTTTCCCTTTGCGCTCCGTCACCCCGATCGGATGAATCGGTGGCAAATACAAAACATCGAATCCCATCTCCGCGACGTACTCGACGTACTTCGCGCAATCCCGCAACGTCCCCGGCCGCTCTGCCGCCTCCGTGCACGACCGCGGAAACATCTCGTACCACGCGCTGAAGCGTGCCCGCGCCCGGTCCACCCGCACCGCCAACTCTTTTTCGTAAATCGTATCCGCGCTCTGCTCGCGATACGCCGCCATCAACGACGCCAACTGCTCGTCTTCCACCAGTGCCGCCAGGCGCTCCGCCGCGAAACTCTCCGCTCCGCCACTCGCCATTCCGCGCAACCGCTCTTCAAACTCCCGCAACCTCTTCCCATCCGCCGCGCTCGCCAGCTTCGACGCCGCCGCCAACAACTGCGCGCCAGTCAGCAAATCCACCCGCAAATCCTGCCCCGCCGCTGCTTTCTTCCCTAAATCCCGCGTCCACGTCCCAAACGAGTCCACCCACGCCCGCACGCAGTAAAAATATCTTCCAACCTCCGCAACCCGAAAACTTCCTTCCCACCGGTCATTATTTACAAACGCCATCGGCTCGCGCCGCCAGCCCGATTCGCCCTCTTTGCGGTACAACAGCGCCGCATCGATCACCTCGTGCCCATCCGAAAAAATATCCGCACTCACCCGCACCGCTTTGCCCGCCGTCCGCGTAATCGCAAATCGCCCGCCGTCCACCTCCGGGCGCACGTTTTCTATCACCACACGCAACAGACTCTTCGGCGCGCTCGCCGGCGTCAGCGTCCCCGCTTTTATTTTTTCGTCTGGTTGTGTCGCCAAGAAATTACGCCGCTCCACCTCATTTGATTATATATGGGTGCCGCCGGGCCCTTGCTGCGTAAGCGTGCCCGTGTGCAAGAATCTTCTAAGCGCGATTACCTTTTTGGTACTTGTCCACTACTAGATTCACCGGATACTCCCAAACCTACCAAACAAGTAAGCTCCTTGCGCTGAGGGGCTTAGCGTTTCAGACCTCCGCGGAGACCCCGCTGTGAAAATCGCCCAGGTATCCCCGTTGTATGAAAGCGTTCCACCTAAGACCTATGGAGGCACCGAACGCGTCGTTTCCTTCTTAACCGAGGAACTGGTCGCCCAAGGCCAGGAAGTCACTCTTTTCGCCAGCGGTGATTCGCAAACCGCCGCCAAATTAATTGCCAGCACTCCGCAATCGTTGCGCCTTAGCAAAAATTCCGTCGACCATCTCGCTCATCACATCGCCATGCTTGATGATGTCATGCGCATGGCCCCGGAGTTTGATGTGATCCATTTTCACATCGATTACATGCACTTCCCGCTGTCGAGATATTGCGCGCTTCCCAGCGTCACCACCCTCCACGGCCGCCTCGATCTTCCCGATCTCCTTCCTGTCTACCAGCGCTACAAAGATGCGCCGGTCATTTCCATCTCCATGACCCAGCGCAAACCTCTGCCGCGCGCGAATTGGGTCGGCAACGTTCCGCACGGCCTCCCCATCGAGCTCCACAATTTTTATCCGAAAGGCGGCAATTATCTCGCATTCCTTGGCCGCATCTCTCCCGAAAAACGCGTCGACCGCGCCATCGAAATCGCCAGGCGCGCCGGCATACCGCTAAAAATTGCGGCCAAAATCGACAACGCCGACAAGGAATACTACGACACGAAAATCAAGCCGCTCATGGGCGACCCCAACGTCGAATTCATTGGCGAAATCGCCGAACACGAAAAGGGCGAATTTCTCGGCAACGCCCACGCCTATCTTTTCCCCATCGACTGGCCCGAACCCTTCGGCCTTACCATGATTGAAGCCATGGCCTGCGGCACGCCCACCATCGCTTTCAATTGCGGATCCGTTCCTGAAGTCATGCAGGACGGACTCACCGGCTTCATCGTCGATGACATGGACCAGGCCGTCGCCGCCGTAGAAAAAATCGGCACCATCGAACGCACCGCCTGCCGCAACATTTTCGAAAAGAAATTTACGGCCACGCGCATGGCCGAGCACTACATTGAAATTTACCAATCCATGACCGCGCCCGCGGATCCAGCGATTTCTACTCGTTCGCAGGCGATGGCTCAATAAATTTCGCCGATCCGTGGCAAACTATTTCTGTGGCAGACATCGTCCGCGTCAAAGATCAATATTACGTCAAGGCCACGTCCGCTCTCGCCGATGACCGCACCCGCGTGCTCAAGTACGGCGATACTTTCGCCGTTCTGAATCGCTACGGGGACATCGAGCCCATCGGCTTCGGCCAATTCGGCCTCTTTCACTCCGAAACCCGCCATCTCTCCCGCATGACCTTGCAGCTCAACCAGCAGACTCCCATGCTGCTCAGCTCCACCATTCGCGATGACAACGCCTTTCTCGCCGTGGACATGACCAACTTCGACACCACCAACTCCGGCGGTACAAAAAATCTCGACGGCCTCCCTCGCGAAACCGTGCACCTCTTTCGCTCCAAATTTCTAGACAAAGCCTCCTGCTACGAACAGATTCGCCTCATCAACTACGGCCTCACGCCTCTGCAGATTTCTCTGACTTTCCAGTTTGAAGCCGACTTCGCCGATATTTTCGAAGTGCGCGGCACTAAACGCGCCAAAAAAGGCGATCGTCTTCCCGACTCTCTCGAGGGCGACACCGCCGTGCTCTCCTATCTGGGCCTCGACAATGTCAGCAGAAAAACCCGCATCACCTTCTCGCCTAAACCGCGCACCCTGACCACCCAGAAAGCCCGCTACGATTTCACTCTCGAGCCCAAAAAGGAACAATCCGTCTTCATCACCGTCGCCTGCGAACGCGCCGCAGCAAAAGTCTCCACCACCTCCTATCACGGCGCCTTCGAGACTCTCCACCATCGCTACGTCAACGAACGCCTCCACGACTGCGAAATTTCCACCTCCAACAAGCGCGTCAACTCCTGGCTCAAACGCTCCGAAGCCGACCTGCGCATGCTCACCGACGGCAATCCTGAAGGCCAATATCCCTACGCCGGCGTTCCCTGGTTTGCCACCGTCTTCGGCCGTGACGGCATGATCACCGCGCTCGAAACTCTGTGGATCGCTCCGCATATCGCCCGCAGCGTTTTGCAATATCTAGCCGCCCAGCAGGCCACTGAAGAAAATGCCGAGCAGGACGCCGACCCCGGGAAAATTCTCCACGAAATGCGCCGCGGAGAAATGTCCGCCTTAAAAGAAGTCCCCTTCGGCCGTTACTACGGCAGCGTCGACTCCACGCCGCTCTTCATCATGTTGGCGGGCGCCTATTTTCTGCGCACCGGTGACCGCGAATTTCTCTCCTCCATCTGGCCCAACATCCAAGCCGCCTTGCGTTGGATCGATGTGTACGGCGACGCCGATGGCGACGGCTTCGTCGAATACGCCCGCCGCACCGACCGCGGTCTCGTCCAGCAAGGCTGGAAAGATTCGAACGACTCCGTCTTTCACGCCAACGGCGTTCTCGCCGAGCCGCCCATCGCCCTGTGCGAAGTGCAGGCCTACACCTACGCCGCCAAACGCGCCGCCGCCATGCTGGCCTCCGCCTTTCGCGATCACCAGGCCGCCCACCAGCTCGATGTTGAAGCCGATCACCTGCAGCAGCGCTTCGAAGAAAAATTCTGGTGTGAAGAAATCGGCATGTACGCCCTGGCTCTCGACGGCAAAAAACAGCAGTGCAAGGTCCGCTCCTCCAACGCCGGCCAAACCCTCTTCTGCAAAATCGGCACGCACGACCACGCTGCGCGCATCCGCACCGAGCTCATGGCTCCCCATCTATTTTCCGGCTGGGGCATCCGCACCATCAGCTCCGAAGAGATTCGCTACAATCCCATGTCCTACCACAACGGCTCCGTCTGGCCCCACGACAACGCCCTCGTCGGCTTGGGCCTTTCCAACTACGGCTTTCAGGAAGCCGTCGCCTCCATCCTCAACGGCTTGTACGAAGCCAGCCTCCACGTCGATCTGCACCGCCTGCCCGAACTTTTTTGCGGCTTTCACAAGCGCTCCGACTCCGGTGGCCCCACGCTCTATCCCGTCGCCTGCGCGCCGCAAGCCTGGGCCGCCGGCGCCCCCTACTTGCTCCTGCAAGCTACTCTGGGCCTCACCGTCAAAGCCCACGACCATCAGGTTTGTTTTTCCAATCCCGCGCTCCCTCCCAATATCGACGAGGTAAAAATCGAAAAACTCGGCGTAGCCGGCGGAGAATGTGACGTCATCGTCCATCGCCACCCCGGCGGCGTAGACGTCGACGTCCTCCGCAAGCAAGGCGAAATCGAAGTCCTCAAATCGCTCTAGTGTGGTCCTAACACGCGACGGCAGGATGCCGCCGCCCCCCCAGCAACTAACGGATCAGCATGCAGTCGCCGTAACTGTAAAAGCGGTAGCCCGCTTCCACCGCGTGCCGGTACGCCTCCAGAATCCGCTCGCGTCCCGCCAACGCGGAAACCAGCGCCAGCAGCGTCGAGCGCGGCAGATGAAAATTCGTGAGCAGCGCATCCACCACCCGAAAAGAAAACCCCGGCGTAATGAACAGATTCGCGTCCGCCTTCCCGGCCCTCACCACGCCATCCGCACCGTTTTCCTTCGCGGATAGCGCCGCGGCCTCCAGAGCCCGCACCGTAGTGGTGCCGATCGCGAGTATGCGCCGCCCTTCCTTCTTCGCCGCCGTAATTTTCTCGGTCAACTCGCCGGAAATCTCGTAAGCCTCGCTGTGCATCCGGTGCTCTTCCAGCGTCTCCCCGCGCATAGGCTGAAAGGTTCCCAGCCCCACGTGCAGCGTCAACTCGCAGATCTCCACGCCCCGCGTCCGAATCTGATCCAGAATTTTTGGGGTGAAGTGCAATCCCGCCGTCGGCGCCGCAATCGCTCCCGGACGATTCGCGAAAATCGTCTGGTACCGCTCACGATCCGCCTCTTCATCCGCACGCTCGATGTACGGCGGCAGCGGCATGTGACCGATCTCGTTCATCAACTCCTGCACTGAGCCGCCCGTTTGGCCCTCCGACGTACCCTTCGATGCGTCCCGCGAAGCGAAAAACCGCAACGTCCGCTGCCCGTAATTCGCATGACCGGTAACTTCGGCCTCGAGCCGCCCATCCCCAAATTGCACGCGCTGCCCCACATGCATCTTGCGTCCCGGCCGCACCAGTCCTTCCCACTTGTTCTCGTCCAACTGCCGCGACAACAGAATTTCAATTTCCCCCTCGCCCCCCTCCGAACCTCCCGGCAATGCTTTGGGCCCCACTCGCCTTCCCAGCAACCGCGCCGGTATCACCCGCGCATTATTCACCACGACCAGTTCATCTCCCCGCAGCAGGCTGGGAAGCTCCGAGAAAAGTCGATCTTCGAACCTGAGGCCTGCTTCACCGGAAGCCAGCGCTCGCTCCATCACCAACATCCGCGAAGCATCGCGATTTTCGAGCGGTCGTTGCGCGATCCGCTCCTCCGGGAGCAAATAGTCAAAGTCCGACAGCTTCATTCCAGCAGCTTATAACAGGTTACGGAATCGGAACTAAATCTTCGGTAAAACTCACTAATTTGCCGCCCGGGTCGCATCTATGGCGGCATCTATCTAATTGTTTTTAATGACTTTATATCCATTACGATCCGCCCAATTTTATAGTTGACAATGCTTGACGCAAATTATATTATCCGTGTGTAGTTAGATATGATGCGAGGTGAAAGTACATGTCAAATCTCAATCGTTGGGAACCTTTTCGCGGCGCTACTACGCTGCATGAGCAACTGAATCGCGTCTTTGGCGAAGGCTTCAATCGTGGCGACGAATCCAACCTCACCACCTGGGCCCCTGCAGTCGATATCCTGGAGACCGAGCACGAGCTGGTCGTCAAGGCCGACATCCCCGATGTCGATCCCAAAGAACTCGACATTCGCGTCGAGAACAACATCTTGACCATTCGCGGCGAGCGCAAATTCGAGAAGCAGGTCAATGAAAAGAATTACCTGCGCGTCGAGCGCGCCTACGGCTCGTTCGCCCGCAGCTTCTCGCTGGCCAACACCGTGAACTCGGAAGCCATCAAGGCCGACTACCAGAATGGCGTCTTGACCCTGAACATTCCGAAGCGCGAGGAAGCTAAGCCCAAGCAGATCAAGGTAAACGTCGGTACGCCGGCGGTTGCCGCGGCGGCAGGCGCGAGGTAAGCGTCGCGAGCCCTAGCCTGAGTCACGCTGGATTTGGAAAGGGCTGGCGAAGTCGCCGGCCCTTTTTCTTGTCCACTGTTGTCACTGCACTTTCACAATTTGGAGAGTTATCCTAAGCACTAAGAAGCGAGGCGGAAAAGTATGTTGCGATTTGAAAAAATGACCGTGAAGGCCCAGGAAGCGGTGCAGAGCGGGCAGGAAATTGCCGCGCGGCACGAAAATCAGCAGATCGAACCGATGCACCTGCTCGCTGCGCTAGTGGCCCAGGATGGCGGCGTGGTGCCGCCGCTGGTGACCAAGCTCGGAATTCGTCCCGAAGCATTGAGCAAAGAAGTTGAACGTGAACTGGGCCGCTTGCCCAAAGTGCAGGGCTTTGGCCAGCAGCATATGGGCCGCGCGGAGAACGACGTTCTCGAGCGCGCCTTCAAGGAAGCGGAAAATTTTAAAGACGAATACGTCTCCACCGAACATCTGTTGCTGGCTATCGCCAACGCCGACCGCGATCCCGCCGGACAATTGCTGAAGCGCCTGGGCGCTTCGCATGAAGCGATTCTGCAGGCCTTGACCAGCGTGCGCGGTTCTCAGCGCGTCACTTCGCAGAATCCCGAAGCCACCTACGAGTCGCTCGAAAAATATGCGCGCGATCTCACTGAGCTGGCGCGCCGCTCCAAGCTTGATCCGGTCATCGGCCGCGATGAAGAGATTCGCCGCGTGATGCAGATTCTCGCGCGCCGCACCAAAAACAATCCCGTGCTCATCGGCGAGCCCGGTGTGGGTAAAACCGCCATCGTCGAGGGACTCGCGCAGCGTATCGTTTCCGGCGACGTTCCCGACGTGCTCAAGACCAAGCGCCTGGTAGCTCTCGACCTGGCCGCGCTGGTGGCCGGCGCGAAATATCGCGGCGAATTCGAAGACCGTTTGAAAGCTGTCTTGAAAGAAATCAGCGAAGCCGAAGGACAGATCATTTTGTTCATCGACGAGTTGCACACCCTCGTCGGCGCCGGCGCCGCGGAAGGCGCCATGGACGCTTCCAACATGTTGAAGCCAGCCCTCGCGCGCGGAGAACTGCGGGCCATCGGCGCCACCACCCTCAACGAATATAAAAAATATATCGAGAAAGATCCCGCGCTCGAGCGCCGCTTCCAGCCCGTGCTGGTCAGCGAGCCCACCGTGGAAGACACCATCTCCATCCTGCGCGGATTGAAAGACCGCTACGAAGTACATCACGGCGTGCGCATCAAGGACGCCGCGATTATCGCCGCGGCTACGCTTTCGAATCGCTATATTTCCGATCGCTTTCTGCCCGACAAGGCCATCGACCTGGTCGATGAAGCTGCCGCCAGCTTGCGTATGCAGATCGATTCGCTGCCCGTCGAAATCGACGAAATCGAGCGGCGCATCATGCAACTGGAAATCGAACGGCAAGCACTGCTGAAAGAAAAAGACGCGCACTCCAAGGAGCGCCGCACCCAAATCGAAAAAGAACTGGCCAGGCTCAAAGAAGATTCCAGCGGCCGCAAAGCGCGCTGGCAATCCGAGAAGCAGGCTATCGGCAAAATTCGTACGCTGAAAGAACAGATCGATCAGCTCAAGGCCGAAGAACAAAAATACGAACGCAGCGGAGAACTCGCCAAAGTCGCGGAGATTCGTTACGGCCGCATGGCCGCGGCGGAACGCAACTTGAAGCAGGCCGAGGAACAGTTCGGCGCCATACAAAAAGACGCGCCCATGCTCAAAGAAGAGGTCGACGAAGAAGACATCGCCAAGCTGGTGAGCAAGTGGACCGGAATTCCCGCGGGCCGTTTGCTCGAAGGCGAAGCCCAAAAACTCGTGCGCATGGAAGAGCGCTTGCGCCAGCGCGTGGTGGGACAGGACGACGCGCTCGCGCACGTATCAAACGCCGTGCGCCGCAGCCGCGCCGGTTTGTCGGACACCAAGCGGCCCATCGGCTCCTTCATTTTCATGGGGCCGACCGGTGTAGGTAAAACCGAGCTCGCGCGTGCCCTCGCGGAATTTCTCTTCGACGACGAAAAGCTCATGATTCGCATCGACATGAGCGAATACATGGAAAAGCACAGCGTCTCGCGCCTTATTGGCGCGCCACCGGGCTACGTGGGCTACGAAGAAGGCGGACAACTAACGGAACAAGTTCGACGCCATCCCTACTCCGTGATTTTGTTCGACGAAATCGAGAAGGCCCATCCGGATGTCTTCAACGTCCTGTTGCAAATTCTCGAAGACGGCCGGCTCACCGACGGAAAAGGTCGCACCGTGGATTTTCGCAACACCGTGCTGGTAATGACCAGCAACGTAGGCAGTTCGGCGATTTACGAACTGGCGGGAAACGATCCCGACGCGGCGCGCAAAGAAGCCATGGAAGCGTTGCGCGCGGCATTTCGTCCGGAATTTATCAATCGCATCGACGAAATTGTCATCTTCAACCCGCTCGGCAAGGAGCAACTCGGCAAAATCGTCGGCATGTTGCTGAAGACCGTCGAAAAACTTCTGGCGGAACGGCAAATTACTCTGGAGTTGACGTCCGCGGCGGAAGAACTGATTCTGCGCGAAGGCTACGATCCGGCCTATGGCGCGCGGCCCTTGCGGCGCACCATTCAGCGGGTGATTCAGGATCCCCTTGCCATGCAGATCCTCGAAGGCAAAGTCTTGCCCGGCGATCGTGTGCGCGTGGATCGCGATGCCTCCGGTGACCAAATGCGCTTCGAACGTGTGGCGGGAAAACAACCCGCGGCCGCCGCGGGAATCTAACCGGGTAGCGAGGCTGCCATCATATTCGGTTGCGGCTTCGCGGCCTTAACCTGAAGCGAAATCTTCAGGCGCTTTTTTCGTACTTATAGATGCGTACGTATCGACAGGACTCTTATGAAAATTCTACGAACCGGTGTGCTGCTGATTTTGTTAAGCGTGCTGCTGGTGGTCATTGGCGGAGCGATTGGCGGGCAGAACGGATTGAAAATCGCGTTGGGCATTGCCGTGGTCATGAACGGTGTCTCCTATTTTTTCTCCGACAAGATCGCCTTGGCCTCCAGTGGAGCGAAGCCGGTCTCGCGCGAGCAGGTTCCGCGGCTGTACGCCGTGATGGAATGCCTGGCCGCCAAAGCCAGTTTGCCGGTGCCCAAGCTGTACGTAATTCCCGAGCCCGCACCAAACGCATTCGCCACCGGCAGAAATCCGCAGCACGCTTCCGTCGCAGTGACAGAAGGTTTGCTCCAATTGATGACCGACGACGAATTGGAAGGGGTCATCGCGCACGAACTTTCCCACGTGCGCAACTACGACATTCTCACCAGTTCGATCGCCGCAACCATCGCCGGCGCCATCACCTATCTCGCGTCCATGGGTCGCTTCGCCATGATCTTTGGCGGCTACGGCGGACGCGATGACGATCGCGATCAGGGCGGGTTGGCCGCGCTGCTGATGATTTTTCTCGCTCCCGTTGCCGCCCTCATGCTGCAGCTTTTTCTTTCGCGCACTCGCGAATATTCCGCGGATGAAACCGGCGCGCGCATGGTCGGCCAACCTTACGGCCTGATCAGCGCGCTGCAAAAACTGGGCGCTTACAACCAGAAGATCCCCACGACCAGCGTGTCGCCTTCGACCGCCGCGCTGTGCATCGTGAAGCCGCTCTTCGGCGGCGGGGGCCTGACCTCGCTATTCAGCACGCACCCTCCGCTGGCCGATCGCATCGCGGCGTTGCGCGAGATGACCATCGTGCCAAGCCGCTAGTGCCAGCCGCCACCGCCGAGCCAGTAATGGACCGGTAGGTGAGGAAGTGCGGGTTCGCTTTGAGGAAAGTACTAGGTCCGTGGTAACGTAAATATTCCGGCAAGGCTTAGGACTTCCTTACCAGGCCTTTTTTAACAGCAACATAACAATCAAGTTAAAATCGTGTGGATTTGTCTACAGAGTGGACAACCGGTTGCACTATTGCCAGTAGAACCGCGTAAACGAAGGGCTCGTCCAGGAAGACAGGGGAAATGAGCTGTCGAGACACTATCCATTTGATCTGTTGGTACTTAGAGCACAGGTTGTCGCCCACTGTGGAAAACGAAATCAGCGAACACCTGGAGCATTGTGCGGATTGCAGCCTGGTTCTGGAAGCCGCGACGCATACTCTGGACCGTTATTTCGGTTCGACGCAGGGTGAAGACTCCAAGGCCGCCACTCGCGCCGCCTGAGTTTATCCTCTCATTTCACAAGGTTTACGCCGCGCTTCAGTCGCGACTCCTCGTCCGTCCACAGTTTTCCGGCTGTTAACTTTTACGTATCAAACCATTCTCCGAAACCAGCAGTTTTTACCCTCCTTTAACAGAGTGTGTAAGGTTTACTGCCGGTAGTACCACTAGTCCCAAAATTCCATCCTCATTCATACCCTCTATCTGTTTGCAGCCGTTATGGTTGACTGAAGATGGACTCGTGGAAACTGATTGGCCGGGCGCATGCAGTATTCGCTGTAGAGAGGCGCGATGCACCGCCTCGAGGAGAAGCAATGAGCGAATATCAGGAACCGGTGATTCACACGGCCGAGACGCCGCGCTGGGTGGCGCTGGCAGTCGTTGTGGTGGCCGTCTTGTCACTGATCGGATTGGGCGTGGGCTGGAGTGCCATCAACCACGCAAACAACATTGAGCAAACCACGCAGGCTTCGGTCAAACAAACCAATGACGCGCTGGGACAGCGGCTGGCGAAAGCCGAGGAACAGAATCAGCAACTGCAGAGCGACCTGAAAGTGGTCACCAACAAATTGAATGTGACGCAAGCGGATCTGATCGCGGCGCGCCGGCAGACCAAGTCCGCGACCGCGGCATACGAAAAGAAATTGACCGGCTTGCAGACCTCGGTGAGTTCCGAACTGGCCACGAAGGCGAGCACCGACGACGTCAACAAACTGAACGGTGACGTGACCGGCGTGAAGGGCGATCTGGACGCGACCAAGAGCAGCATCCAGATGGCGCGCAGTGAAATGGGCACGCTCATCGCGCGCAACCACGATGAGATCGATCAACTGCGCCGCATGGGCCAGCGCGACTACTTTGAATTTTCGCTCACGCGCAAGGCCGGCCCGCAGAAGGTCGGCAGCATCCAGGTGCAGCTGAAGGACACCAACATCAAGAAGAACCGCTACACCGTGAACGTGCTGGCGGACGACAAGAGCTTTGAGAAGAAGGATCGCTCGGTGAACGAGCCGATCTTCTTCTATACCGGCGGGAGCCGCGCAGCGCTGGAACTGGTCATCAACAAAGTAACCAAGAACGGCGCGACGGGTTACCTGAGCTTGCCGAAGTCGGCGGGCACGGCGAGCGCCAGCAACACCGCAGCCAGCCGTTAAAGACAAATCACGCAATTAGGTCAGCACAGCCAGAACACAACTGCTGATCGCCAGGGGAGAACTCGAAAGAGTTCTCCCCTTTTTTCTTTTGGGTGAAACTTTTTATCACTGTCGGCCAGGTGTCGGAGTGTTTTGTATGCGACGGAGTTTCCGCTACGATGATTGCCTACCATGAGCACTACGTTGATTCACGCGCGACGGGCGTTGACGCCCGCGGGAGAAATTGCCGACGCGGGGATCCTGATTCGCGATGGAGTGATTGAAGCGCTGGGACCGCGCGAAGGGATGAGCGTGCCGGCGGACTCCACGGAGGTTTCCGCGAAGGATAAGACCGCTCTGCCAGGATTTGTCGATGTACACATTCACGGCGCGGGTGGGCACGACGTGATGGAGGCC
The DNA here is from genome assembly GCA_036564765.1 of Candidatus Acidiferrum sp. Classification (GTDB taxonomy): domain Bacteria; phylum Acidobacteriota; class Terriglobia; order Acidiferrales; family UBA7541; genus Acidiferrum. The sequence goes on from DATCOK010000436.1 coordinate 13,359, forward strand.
ACGCCCGAAGCGATGCAAGCGGTGACGAAGACGGTGGCGCGTCATGGCACGACTTCCATAGTGGCCACCACGGTGACGGCCAGCGCGGATGAAATTTGCCGCAGCTGCGAAGGGATCGCGAAATATATCGGCACGCAGCGGGAGTCGGGCGATGCGCGGGCGGAAGTGCTGGGCATACATTTTGAAGGGCCGTTTCTGAGCGAGATTCGGCGCGGGGTGCATCCGGCGGAATGGTTGCGATTGCCATCGGCGGAGTTGCTGGAGCGATTTCTGGCGGCGGCGGGCGGGAACGCGCGCATTCTGACGATTGCGCCGGAGTTGCTGGGGGCCATTCCGTGCATTGACGCGGCGCGCAAAGCGGGGATGGTAGTGGCCATGGGACACACCGACGCGACGTATGAGCAGGCCCGCGCGGCCATCGCGCACGGCGCGACACACGCGGTCCACGTGTACAACGCGATGCGGCCGTTTTCTCACCGGGACAGCGGAGTGATCGGAGCGGTGCTTACCACCCCGAATGTCACGGCGGAATTGATTGCGGATGGGGTGCACGTGGAAGAGGCGGCGATGCGGCTGCTGCTGCAGGCCAAGAGCGCGGAGTGCGTGATCCTGGTGAGCGATGGAATCTCGGCCACGGGGATGCCGGACGGAAAATATGTGCTGGGGCAGTTTGAGGTGACGGTGAGCGCCGGCGTGTGCCGGAATTCGGAGGGGAAATTGGCAGGAAGCACGCTGACTTTGGACCGGGCCTTGCGGAATGTGGTGGGGCTGGGGAAAAGCTTTGAGGATGCGGCGCGGATGTTGACGTTGAATCCGGCGGGGTTGCTGGGCGTGGAGTTTAAGAAGGGCGCGCTGCGTGTTGGGGCGGACGCCGATGTGCTTTTGATGGATGAGGAGTTGCAGCTTTCGCAGGTGTTTGTGCGTGGCGTGGCGGTGAATTGAGATTGGGAAGCGATACCGGAATTCAATTCCTCTGAAATTAAATTCCGGAATCAGTTTCCGCACTTACCTTCCGAATTGATTTCCAAAACTTCAGTTCCGAATTTAATTCGGGGCTTGCGGTTGTTCGTTTGCAAAATTCCCAGATGATGAGAGTTGGGGTTGTTCATTCGCAACGCCGTCGGGCGCTGCGGATGGCAGGCCCGCAGAAGCGTCGTGTGGGGCAGCCGGAGTTTCGTTTTCGTTAGCAGGACTGGTGGCGCGTTTTTTTCGTCGGGCTTCGCGTTTTTCTTCTAGTTTTTCCCAGTAACGGGTATTCATGAGGTGATCGATGTGTTCGGCGAAGAGCTGGATGGCGTCATCGAAAGGCTCGATGTTGCGGGCGATGCGGCACTGGATGATGGCGCCCTGGACCAGGCTGAGGACGAAAGAGGCGAGCCTGGGGTAGTTGGTGTCGCGAGGGAGATCGTCGCGCATATCCTGCAGACACTTTTCGATGGCGGAGCGCCAGTTGCGGAAACACTCGTCGAGGGCCCCGAGCAGGAGCGGCTCGTCGAGGGGAATCGCGAGAGCGAGTTTGCCGGCCGGGCAGCCGCAGGCGAAATCGGAGTCGAAGAGATTCTGGCGATAGTGGCGCATGATGCAGACGACGCGCATGAAGGGATGGTCGACGATTTTGTAGGCGGGCTCGACGACGCCGGGTTGGAAGGCGGCGGTGTGGTTGCGGACTATGGTGAGAAGGAGCTGTTCCTTGGATTCGAAAAGGTGGTAGAAGCTACCGGAGTTGGCCTGGGCTTCGGCGAGGATGTCGTTGATGGAGGTGGCGGAGTAGCCGCGGAGCCAGAAGAGTTTGCGAGCGGCTTCGACGATGCGGGAACGGGTGGACTTACGCGGTGCGGGCATGGTGGTGCCTCCTGAATTATTTCGTTCGAGATGGATTCTTGGGAGTTGGTACTGGGACTTGATTTGGTTGAGTGTTCAACTACTTTTGGGCGTTGTTGGTTGAGTGTTCAAGTAAATGGCACCGTTCTTGGTTGAGTGTTCAACTAGACCGCGGCGCTCTTGGTTGAGTGTTCATCTAAATGCCAGTGTTCTTGGTGGAGTGTTCAGGTCCGAGTGCAAGAAACATTCTCCAGGGCCTGAAGGCACGTTATTTGGAGCGATTTGCACGGGGACTGAAGTCCCCGCCTCCTAAAAAGGTGCGCGAAGCGGAGTTAGGATCAAGAAAGCCCACCCGCCGCGCTGGTCAAGGGCGCCTAGGCGAGCAAGCACGAAAAACCGTGGTATGGGCATCCTGGATGTTTGCGTATGATTCGAGTCGATATCAGCGGGCAGAGAGACGCAGTAATACCTGGTTGGTATTATATCTGAATGGTAACACAAGTCAAGAGAATTTTGCTATTAAGCCAGTTTTCGATAAGCGCGCTGGTCAGCAGTTTTAAGATATCGGAGAGCACACTATTGCCGTCCGCTTGGCCCGATCTCATTCTTGCCGAGAAGCCTCGTGTAGCCGTGTCGCCCGGCCCACTTCACCAGCAAGAACGCGGCAGTTCCGGTTGCCAAACCGGTTCCCGCAGTCACTAGTGTCCAACCAAGTCCTTGGGGCTCCAAGAGCGAGAAAATGATCGCGAGAATGACCAGATAACCCGTCATCATTGCCGAGACTTTCATCATTGTGATTGGCACTTTCCATTTGGAGCCGACTTCCGACTCTTCGTAAGTGCCGCTCAGGCGCGTCATTTCTTCAGGCTTGGAAGACCGGTTGAGGCTCCACCATGTCGCTCCGGCAAGTAAAAGAAGCTCGAGCGGCCGCATGTGCCTTTGAAATGAAGTGTATTCATGAATGTCCAGTGAGTGGGGGACAACAGGATATTGCGAATGTCCGACGGCGCTGGCCACGCCTTCGATCAGCGGGCCTACGATCAGCGAGTACAACAGGCCAATCACTCCCGAGGACAGGAAATCGATAAAGAAAGTGGATCTAAATTTTTCGGACCGCTCGTCGAACGGCTTGGTCAAGACACGCGCCATCCAGAAACCGAGCACGGCCCCGCCAAACTCAAACGGCAGGTCGATTTCATCGCTCGAATGAGGATTGCTCAAATAACCCGCCTTTTCTGCCCATGACTGCCAGAAAAACCAAAAAAGACCGACATTCATGAGAATTCGCGCAAACTGCAGAGCCTGATCGAGCTCCGGCGACTCCAAAGGCGGCGCGCTCAGGTTGATAGAGCCCTGATCCCAGGAAGCTTTATGGATTCTTACGATCGCAAAGAGAAAAAGAATGCTGACGATTGCCGGACCCAGGAGGAAATCGTTCCAGTGCGAGTATTCGATCCGGTACAGAAAATCGCTGAGCGCAGGAGCACCTTGGTTCAGTCGGTCGTGAATCCATGTTCCAGGCCTGAAAAAGTGATGGAGATTCTTGAAGTAGAACTTGCCCTCGTTTCTGAATTCCGAAAAGAAGCCAATCGTGGCCGTGGCTAGCAGTGAAAGCCACAGTCGCGTCCTTGGAGAAACCGGGAACGTCTTGGATGAGAACAAAATTCCGAGAGTCACGGCGGCGGCGCACATGGCCAGCATTCCGAAATTCCTGGCCCACGGCAGATAGGGCAGCGCCATCCCCAAATTGGCGCGCGTCCAGGCCCAGTAAAGGGCGACATATCCCGTCACGAGAAAGATCAGAAGAGAGGCGCTCAAGACAATCACGATGAGCAGGACGAGGCGGTTCTTCCAGGCGCTCATTGTTTGGTCCTCGGGCTCAGACCCATGATCTTGTTCATTGCGAACTCGACAACGATGGCCAGAGAAGAAG
>DATCOK010000437.1:0-3013 GCA_036564765.1 Candidatus Acidiferrum sp.
ATAGGGAAGTGCTCGAAGAAGAGCTTTCCGAGCGCGCCGGCAGAAAAGTGGAAATCTTCACCCCGCAGCGCGGCTCGAAACGCGCCTTTCTCGATCTCGTGGCCAGCAACGCCGCGCACTCCTTCGAACAGCGCTTCCGCGTTTTGAAACCCACCTCGAAAGCCATCAGCGAAGCCGTGCAAGCCGCGCTGAATCTCCCGGAAGAGCCGCAGCGCATCGAGAGCTTCGACATCTCCCACATTCAAGGCACCGACACGGTAGCCTCAATGGTCGTGTGGGAAAACGGCCGCATGAAAAAATCCGACTATCGCAAATTCATTATTCGTGGCGACGCCGGCGTCGAAGGCGGTCCGGCCAAGAACGACGACTTCGCCAGCATGCGCGAAGCGATCACCCGCCGCTACAGCCGTGTGCTGCTCGAAAAACACCCCATGCCGAATCTGATTTTAATCGACGGTGGCATCGGCCAACTGCACGCTGCTGCGCAGGCCCTGGAATCACTCCAAATCATCAATCAGCCGCTGGCCAGCATCGCCAAGCGCGAAGAAATTTTGTACATCTACGGCCAGGAAGATGAACCGTGCGTGCTCGACCACCACTCTCCGGTGCTGCACCTGATTCAGCAGATTCGCGACGAGACCCATCGCTTTGCCGTCACCTTCCACCGCCTGCGCCGCGGCAAGCGCCAGACCAAAACCGCCCTGAGCGACATCCCCGGAGTCGGCCCGCTCACCGCCCAGCGCCTCTTGCGCGAATTCGGCAGCGTCGCCAATCTGCAGCGCGCAGGCGTCGAAAAATTGAGCCGCGTCATCACCCGCAAGTCCGCGGAAAAAATCCTGGCCCACCTGAATAACGCCGGGCACGACAGCGCGGAAAACCCCGCGCGCGATCTCACCCCTACCAGTTAGCCTGTATTGAACCGCAGTTGATGCTATTATACGGTCCATAACGGAGGTTCTTATGGGCGACAATGTTGGCTCCAAAGTTAGTTATTTTCTGGTCGGTTTAGGTGTGGGCGCCCTGGTGGGCGTGCTCTTCGCTCCCAAGTCCGGCGAAGATACCCGCGAATTTCTCTCCAACAAGGCCGATGAAGGCCGCGATTACGCCCAGCGCAAAGCCCGCGAACTGCGCGAACGCGCCGATGAGCTTCTGGAACGCAGCAAGGATGTAGCCTCTCGCAAGAAGGACTCTATCGCGGCCGCTGTTGACGCTGGGCGCGACGCCTACTTGCGCGAAGCCGGCAAGTCGTAAGACCGCCAGCCGGCGCGTTCTGATCGGCGTCGCCGTACTGGCATCAAGAAATTTTCCGCTCAGTTCTGTGGGGCGGCCCGAGGCGCTCATGGAATTCTGGCTCGAGGTTTTCAGCATTGTCGCCGCGATCGCGCTGGTGGTGCAGGTCATTATTCTCGGCTTGCTGTTCTTCGAGCTGAAACGCACCACGGAAAAAGTAAACAAACTGGTCGAGGACATGCACACCCGCGTGGGCCCCATGCTCACTCGTGTGCAAATCCTGCTCGACGACACTCAGCCGCGAATTTCCGAAATGGTGGCGGACGCCTCGCACGTGGTCTACCTCGCGCGCGGCCAGGCGCAAAAGATGGACCGCGTCCTCAGCGAAGCCTCCGACCGCCTGCGTGGACAGTTGCTTCACGCCGACCGCATTCTGACCGGCGCGCTCGAAGCCGTGGAAGACACCGGAGCCAAGGTACGGCAGGGCATTTCCGGCCCGATGCGCAGAGCTTCGGCCGTGGTCACCGGCATCCGCGTCGGGTTGGATTTATTGCGTTCGCGCCGCGCTCCCAAGCGTTATCCGGAGGAGCAGGAAGAAGAACTTTTTATTTAGCCGTTTTTTTCAATCTGATCGAAAAGAAAAAGCCAGGCGCTTCGCGTCTGGCTTTTTTAATTCCGGAAGTTTATCGCTACGAGCGATTCTTACTTGATCCATCCTCCGGCCAGAACGCGTTCGCCATCATAAGCCACCGCGGCTTGTCCGGAAGTGATCGCTCGCTGCGGAGCGTCGAAGATGATCCGCGCACGTTGCTCGTCAAGCGTTTCCACCGTCGCCCACGCCGCTTCGTGCTTGTGTCGGATTTTTACGTGGGCGCGCACCGGCGATTCAGGCGCAGCGCACGAAACCCAATTCACGCCTTCCATCTCGCACTCCGTCTTGTGCAGCGCCTGATCTTCGCCCACCACCACGCGATGATTCTGCAAATCGATGCTCAAGACGTATAGCGCTTTGCCCGTGGAAAAACCCAGACCTTTGCGCTGACCCACCGTAAATTGATGCACCCCGTCGTGCCGCGCCAGCACTTCGCCGTCCTCGGTCACGATTTCGCCGCCCGCGCCCCGCGCGATGTTCTGATCCTTGGCATACGCGTGAATGAACTGCACATAATTCCCGCTGGGCACGAAGCACAACTCCATGCTCTCCGGCTTCTCCGCCACCGGCAAATTCGCGCGCCGCGCCACGGCGCGCACCTCTTCCTTGGTCAATTCGCCGAGCGGGAATTCACTGCCGGCCAACTGTTCCTGCGTCAATCCCCACAGAAAATAAGATTGGTCCTTGCTCTCATCGCGAGCCCGCAGCAATTCCCAGCGCCCCGTCTCGTCATTCTTGCGGATCCGCGCGTAATGCCCGGTAGCCAACTTCGTCGCGCCCACCTGCCGCGCCATGCGCAGTAACGGCGCAAACTTGATGTCCGTGTTGCAATTGGTGCAAGCAATGGGCGTGCGCCCGGCCAAATACTGATTCACAAACGGCCGTACCACTCGGTCCTCAAACTGTTCCTCGAAATTGACCACATAATGCGGAAAATCCAGATGCTGCGCCACCCGCTTCGCGTCATAAACATCATCAATCGAGCAGCACCGATGCCCGGCCGTAGCCCCCGAGACCGCCTGCAATTCCGGCAAGCGCCGCTGATTCCACAGCTGCATCGTCAAGCCCACCACCGCGCCATTCCGCTCTTGCAACAACGCCGCAACCACCGAACTATCCACCCCCCCGCTC